>CP060502.1 GCA_024760545.1 Nitrospira sp. | reverse complement strand
ACCGAAATCAATGCCCACCGCCTGGCCGGACTTGGGCCACGAGACAGGGGCCACGTCGACCACCAGCGAGACAAAGTATTTGCCAGTGGTCGTCTTGATCACTCTGACCGAGGAGGGCATGGGGATGACGTTGCGCGACCATTTCACCGTGAGCACCCCGAGCTTTGCCAACGACAGGATTTTGCTGGTCGGATCAAACGAGAAGCCACGAGCGGTGTAGTTGGCTGACTGCCGGCGGCTCTTTTTCTTGAACTGTGGATAGGCGGCGCGTTTGTCGAAGAAATTCACGAAGGCTGTTTGCAGATCCCGGAGCGCCTGTTGGAGTGGGACACAACTGACCTCTTGCAGCCACACGGTGTCGGGCTGCCGTTTGAGGTGCGTCAGCCGCCGGTCGGTCTCTGCGTAGCCAAGCGTCTGTTGATGAACACGAAAGGCCTCGGAACGGAGGTGCAGGGCCCAATTGTAGACATAGCGCACACAGCCGAACGTCCGGGCCAAGTGTTGGGCTTGAGTGGGTGTGGGATAGGCTCTAAAGGTCCAGCGGTGTTTTATCATAATCATCTATTACGGCCAGGGTGTGGCCTCGGGAGACCGGCTCTCCTCCCCGCCCTGAAGGAGGGGGCCTCCGCGTCGGACCGCAGCGGTGAGTTGCACGTGGTCGAAGAGGGTCTCATCAAGGGATTGGAGAAAGCGGGATACGCGGGTAGTCGATTGGAGACCGGGGGCGCTTACGCTCAGGGTTGGATACAAGAGCCAGAGTCGGTAGCGTGGCCGGGTAATGGCGACATAGAGCAATCGACGTTCTTCTTCGATGGCAGCGGGGTCTTTGAAGCTGCGGTTGTGTGGCAGTTGTCCGTCTGCCACGTTGATGATCAACACCGCGTCCCATTCGAGGCCTTTGGCGGAATGAATGGTGGAGAGGACCAAGGTGTCGCTGGGATGTTGGACCGCGTCGGATCGGGTGGAATGGCCGGAGTTGTGAATGGCTTCGAGGACGTCGTTCAGGTTCGGGAGATCTTGATACCCGCGGACCAAGAAGGCGAGCTCGGCCTGTCGTTCGCGCATGTCGTCAGGGTAGTGGCGTTTGAGGGGTATCGCATAATGATCGAGCACGGCTTGGAGCCGAAGAGAGAGGGGAATCGCCTCGTCATTCAGTTGGGTAAGGACGTGTGTCAATTGGTGTAGGTCGTGTTGGGCAGCACTCGTATCGCGTCGAAGGACGTCTAATGGGCGCGGGGCCTGTTTGATGGTGGTGATGAGTTGCTCGGCTGTGGCCGGGCCAATACGGTCGATTAACAGTAAGAGCCGCTGCCAGGAGGTTCGATCGGTGGGCCGGCACGCAACCGTGAGATAGGCGATGAAGTCTTTGACGTGTGCGGTCTCCGTGAGTACGAGCCCCCCATATTTCATAAAGGGGAGACGGTGGCGGGAGAGGGCCGTTTCGAGATCGTAGGAATGGGCCGATGACCGAAAGAGAATGGCGATCCGGTGTAATCCGAGTCCGTGCTGCTGCATGACTCGGATTTGTTGAATGACATACGCGCTTTGTGTGGATTCATCGGGGCATTGAATGAGTTGGGGCCTGTGCTGTGATTCGCGTTGGGCGAGTAATGTTTTGGGATGCAGATGAGGCGCACCTTCGATCACTTTGTTGGCGAGATGCACGATGGGGGTGGAGCTGCGGTAGTTCCGGATGAGCGTGTGGACGGTGACGGTGGGGAAGTGGAACGCAAATTCTTGCATGTTGCGGACGTCTGCGGACCTAAACGCATAGATGGACTGTGCGTCATCGCCCACGACGAGAATGTTCTGGTGTGCGGCGCCCAAGTGGCGGACAAGTTCAGCTTGGAGACGTGTCGTGTCTTGGTATTCGTCGACCAGAATGGCGCGGTAGCGATGCGCCAGGCCGGCGGCATTGTGGGGGTGTTCCGTGAGTATCCGATGAACGAGGAGGAGGAGATCGTCGTAATCGAATCGCTGTTGGGCCCATTTGGTATCGCGAAAGAGGCGATGCAGGGTTTCGATCGGTGTGGTGTAGGCGCCGTAGTGGGGAAAATGTTGTTCGATCGTCTTCTCGATAGGGGTCATGCTGTTGGCGGCGTGCCCATAGATCGATTGGAGAGTGCGTTTGGAGGGGAATCCTTTGATGCCGGTGAGCCGTTGTTTGCTGGCTAACAGATGGAGCAGGCTGGCACTCTCAGCGTCATCGAGGATGGTGAAGCGTGGGTTCACGCCGATCGCGGAACCGTGCTTTTTCAGCCAGGTCGCGGCCTGACTGTGGAATGTCCCGCCATGGACTTTGAAGCGAGGGAGGGGTGTAATCTCTTGGACACGGCTGAGCATTTGCTGTGCCGCTTTCCGTGTAAACGTAATGAGGAGGATCTGATGTGGGTGGATGCCGGATGCGATGAGCCAAGCGGTGCGACGGACCAGGACTTTGGTTTTTCCGCTCCCGGCTCCGGCGATGACCAAGAGGGGGCCGAGCGGGGCACGGACAACGGCCAGTTGTTCAGGGTTGAGGGCAAGCGGGTCTGCAATGGTCGTCAGGACGTCCGGGGGAAGTTGTGGAAGAACACGCGGTTGTGGCTGGCGAGGCGCAGGAGTCTGGCCAAACATACCCAGTTGTTGCATACGCAGTGTGTACTTTCTCTGATGTAAATACGTTCCGGCGGGAAGTGGAGTCTTGACATCCTCCCCGGCCTGAAGGCCGGAGATTCCTACGGCGCTCAGGCGGCGCATTGAGCCGCCCCTGAGTCGCTTCGGTGGGGTCCTGCTGCTGGCGGCCTGACTGCACCGCTCACTTCACAGGCGATCCGGGCTGCGGTTTCCCGCCCGGCGGAAGCGTCCGCCGTGTCCTGCCCTTCGTCTCGCAATAGTCGCATCCTGCGAGAGATGATGTTGATCGCGCCGACCAGATCGGCGTGTTCCTTGAAACCGCATTCCACGCACGCGAACCGGGCTTGGCTTTGCCGGTTGTCCGCCGAGACATGCCCACAAGCGGGACAGGTCAGACTGGTGTGCTGTGGCGGCACGGCGATGAGGTGGCCGCCGTTCCATGCCAACTTGTACTCCAGTTGGCGGCGAAACTCGCCCCAGCCTTGATCGAGGATGGACTTGTTCAGGCCGGACTTGGCCCGAACGTTTCTGCCCGGTCGCTCGGTTGTGCCTGCCGCCGACTTGGACATGTTCTTCACCCGCAAATCCTCGATACACACCATCGCGTGGTTGTTGCTGATCGCGGTCGAGGTCTTGTGCAGATAGTCGCGCCGGGCGTTGCCGATCCGGGTATGGATGCGCTGGATTCTGGCTTTGGCCTTCTTCCAGTTGTTGCTGAACTTGGACTTGCGGCTCATCGCCTGCTGTGCTTTGCGCAACGCAGTCTCATGCCGCTTGAAGCTGTTCTTCGGCGTGTAGAACGTCCCATCCGAGAGCGTGGCGAACCGAGCGATGCCCAGATCGATGCCGACCGCGCCGCCGTTGGGGACGGGCGGTTCGACCTCGCGCTCGGTCTGGATACTCACATACCACTTGCCGCCCGACAGGCTGACGGTGACATTGCGCAGTTCACCCAATACATTCCGACTGTTGCGGTATCTCAGCCAGCCGAGCTTGGGCAGGCAGATGCGGCTGTTGGCTTGATCGAGCCGGATTTGCTTGGGGTCGGGATAGCGGAAGCTGTCGGACTGGCCCTTCTTCTTGAAGCGCGGGAAGTCGGCCTGCTTGGCGAAAAAGTTGGAATAGGCGCGCTCCAGGTCTTTGAGCGCCTGTTGCTGCGTGTGTACCGGTCCCTCGGACAGCCACGGTGCGCTGCGCCCCGAAGGCAATGCAGCGCCGTTGCGCCATGCCGTGAGTTCCTTGCACAGCCCGGCGTAGCCGAGCTTCTTCTCGCCACGCTCGTAACGCGCCTTCTGCAAGTTCAGCGCCTCGTTGAACACGACCCGGCACGAGCCGGCGAAGCGGCGCATGAGCCGCTGCTGTGCGCCGGTCGGACGGAGCTCAAATGTATAGGCTTGCAATTGCTGCATAATGTGCGGCTCTCCCATATCTATTACGAGACGAACTCGAACGGAGCGACATGGAGTCCTATGGACTCCGCGCTCTCCTCCCCGCCCTGAACGGCGGGGCTTGCCGCGTACCGGGTCAGTCCGATCATGGGCTGGGAGTGTCTATTTGTTCGGGGTTGTATCGTGTGGGCTTATTCCTTTGGCAATCGAGAGTAAGGGTCTTGGGTTGGCCTCATTCGGACTCTGTCCGAAGGCCGTATCAATGAGATGGCAGTGATGGGGCCGTTTGCTGTGCGGATGGGCATTGGGTTGGTAGTACCGGCAATGCGTACAAATTGGTTCATGGTTGAGCATCTGAGTGTGGATGCGCTCTTGGAGCAGAGAGGTGGTCAACTGATACAAATCTGTGTGGGTTGGTCCCTTGAGTTTGCGCAGTCCGATCAGCAAGTGGTGTGAGGTCCCTTTATTCTCGGCTGCCTTTGCCATCCCACTATTGGTGAGCAGGAGGTGTTTGGAAGTGGTAACCAGGAATCCCTGCTCTTTCAGCTGGATCAAGATGTGATTGAGAGGATCCTGATGGAGGCCTAGGTTTGTGGCGAGGTGCGCCACCGTTCGTTTCTTGATTGGCAGTTCCTTGATGGCGAGCAGGGTTTCAATCGCCAGAATGTCTTCGATCGGAGTCTGAGGAGCGGCTTCGGCGGCATAGAGTATGCCGAGCTTATGAAGGATCGTCGTAAGGTCTTGGATGACCGTCTGGTGCGAGCGGGTTGGGCTGACATGGGATACGGTAAAGTCCTCTGATAAGAATGAGGCACGCATCTACATCCCTCCCTAGTAGTGAGGGATCACATTGTAGCGAGAGTTCCGAAGAAAGCACCTGGCACTAGTGACAGTGGATCACTGTATTATTGACATCCTCCCCGGTCTGAAGGCCGAGGATTCCTGCTCAGACGGGTGATCTGTCAGGGTGGTTCGCACTTCGCCGCCGGGTGCCTCGTCGCGCGAGGCGACGAGGGCTTCTCCCAGCTCCATGCGCAGGTGCGGCCTGCCCGGCCGCCACAAGGTTCAGTGCCGCATTACGATCTCGGTCATGAGCCGCCCCACAGGTGGGACAGATCCAGGCCCGGACCGTCAAGGGCAATTTATCCAACACATGCCGGCACGCCGAGCATCGTTTGCTCGATGGGAAAAACCGATCGATTCTGATCACGGTCTTTCCGTACCGGGCCGCCTTGTCTTCGAGCAATCGGATGGCGGCACCGATCGCGGCATCACTCAACACGCGGGCGATGGCGTGGTTTTGGACCATCCCCCTGAGATTGAGGTCTTCGACGTAGAGCGTATCGAAGCGTTTGACGAGCAGGGTCGTCAGTTTCTGGAGCGTATCCTGTCTGGCGTTCCGAATCCGCTCATGGGCCACCGCCAGCCGGTGGCGTGCACGGGCTCGTCGTCGGCTACCCTTCTGGGCGCGACTGAGCCGTTGCTGGAGAACCCGGAGCGTGCGCTGTTGTCGTTCGGCATGGCGTGGGTTGTCAATCGTTTCCCCAGTGCTGAGTGTGGCCAAGTGCGTGACACCGAAATCAATGCCCACCGCCTGGCCGGACTTGGGCCACGAGACAGGGGCCACGTCGACCACCAGCGAGACAAAGTATTTGCCGGTGGTCGTCTTGATGATCCGCACTGATGAGGGGATATGGATGATGTCCCGGGTCCATCTCACCTTGAGCACGCCGAGCTTCGCGAGCGAGAGGGTCTTCGTCGAGGGTTTGAATGAAAAGCCGCGTTGAGTGTAGTTGGCCGACTGGCGGCGGCTCTTTTTCTTGAACTGCGGATAGGCGGCGCGTTTCTCAAAGAAGTTGGTGTAGGCGGTTTGCAGATCGCGGAGCGCCTGTTGGAGTGGGACACAACTGACCTCTTGCAGCCACACGGTGTCGGGCTGCCGTTTGAGGTGGGTCAGCCGCCGGTCGGTCTCTGCGTAGCCAAGCGTCTGTTGATGAACACGAAAGGCCTCGGAACGGAGGTGCAGGGCCCAGTTGTAGACATAGCGCACACAGCCGAACGTCCGGGCCAAGTGTTGGGCTTGAGTGGGTGTGGGATAGGCTCTAAAGGTCCAGCGGTGTTTTATCATAATCATCTATTACGGCCAGGGTGTGGCCTCGGGAGACCGGCTCTCCTCCCCGCCCTGAAGGAGGGGGCCTCTGCGCCGGGCTGCAGGGGTGATCAGGAACTTCTCGGTCTTGGGCGGCTTGGTTGTCTGCGTGGCTCCATTGTAAGAAGTAGAGGCAAACGATCACTGCCGATGTTGCTACGAAGAGCAGTGGAATGTCTTGAGACATCTCCTCAAAGGATGTGGAGAAATCAGGTAGTGAAGCATAGAGCATGAATCCTGAGACCAGGCTGGCAGCAATAGGTATGTGGTATGGATTAGGATCGGTGATACTGAGGCGGATCGGTTTCCGGTCATCGTTGAGCGATGTCGGCACTTCCCTGGGATTTTGCATTACGCCTCTTGCGCTTTGGTGCCAGATTGTTTTGATCCGCGTGGCTTGAGATGTCGGTTGAAGGGTATCAGTTCGCCGGCCGCGGAATGCAAGGTGTTGTCGAGATCGGCGAGTAGGGTACTGGCTTGTTCGATTTGGTCCTGGATGAGTTTCTCGTCCTCAGGCGCAAGCGGTTTGGCAGCGACGATTTGTGCTTTGATGGCCTCAATCATTCGGCTGATGGCCTCGAAGTTACTGATGATGATGTGGGGGTTTGCCAACCGTTGATTGGCATGTTGGACTTTCCGTTCTGCCTCGCGCGCATAGATCTGCGCGGCCTTCTTTTCCGCTTCTGCCGATCTAAGCTGTTCCTCCAGTACCTTGGCGTTTCGACAGGCTGTTTGGTGCTCGGTACGGAGCGTTGTCATCTGATCGGTCAGTTTTCTGACTTGGTTCTCCAGGGCAACTTTATGCTGGCCAGCCTTCTTATCCGCTAATTCATCGATGTCGTGCCCCATCTGGTCGAGCTGTGCTTGGAGGGTCGCTTTGTCTTGTGTCACTGCATTGAGATCGGCTTCGAGTTGTTCTTTTGTGCGCTCACTAGAGGCTACTTGATTCGAAAGATCCTGAATGCGTTGATGGAGTGTGGTGGTCTCGCCCGATGACGGCAGAGGTGTACCGAATGCCGCTTGGATTTTGGCGTAGACTTCTTCTTGCTTTTGGGTTGAGGAATTTAACAAGGCCAACACATTGGCTGGGCCGAGGATCCGTGATAAGTCACCGTTTTGGTAGAGCGCCCGTAACGGATCGATAAGTTTCTTGGCGGCGTCAGTGAAAGCCATGCGGCCTTTCGCCAAAAGCGCGGTCCGCTCTTCGTCTGTCAGTTGTCGCCTGGTGGCATTGGCGGTGAGCGCTTCGATCCGCTGTTGTTCGGTAAAGATTTGTGTGCAGGGCACATCCATAAAGCCGAGTGCGATGGCATTCTTCCATCGATTGTACCCGTCAATCACGTCATAGGAGGCTTTGGCTTGAACGAATTCGACGATCAAGGGCTGTAAGATACAGCCAACGGCCGCAATGCTCGCACGGAGATCCCGGGCTTCGGCGGGGTTTAGTGGTCGACTGTAGTGCTCATATTTCGTATTCGCTGAGAGCCGACTAAGCGGAAGGCGGATGACAACGGGTTCTGTGTTCTGCATTGGACAGATCCTTTCCTTCTAGACCATCACAGAAATGAGTCAGGCGATCGAGTTCTTTTTGAGCCTGGGAGAGATAGGTTCTCAGTGTGTGTAGACAGAGGTTCATTGGGCTTGGTGACGCATAGTTCAGACAGTATTTCTGTGCGGTCGGTCGAACGGTTTCATTCAGATATCGCAGAGGGATGATCGTGGTCGCCCCTTCCGAGTCCCGATTCGTTGACATCGTTAGAAACCAGATAGATGGTGCCGGGGCGAGCATGTTTTTGATGGTGGAGGGAAGGAATTCTTTTGTGACCTTGCGCCATCGGTAGATGGTGGATTTACTAAAGAGGTGGCCCTGTTCGTCGAGGAGTGCTTTGAATTGGCCAATGGTCAGAAAGGCTTCTCCATGTGCGATGGTCTCTTGTGGTTGTCCTAAATCGATTGTGACCATGGGACGTGAGTGAACTAATGAGGCCATGTGCTCTGCCCTTATGCGATGGAGACGGATTCTTGGACGTAGACCATGGGAGCTGGTGTGTCGGGAGCATCGTCATACTCGAGTGGTTCCGGTGTGACGGCCGGATTCCGTCTGCGGGTCTTGAGCCCATATTTCTGGAAATGTTGTTGAAACAGTCGATAGCGTTTCATGGTCATTGTGGTCAGAAAGACTTCGCGGCGTGAATAGACGTCGACGACGTGTGAGGTTTCGCCCTGGGAGTCAGCCGATTCGTGAGCCGGGGTATAGCCTGAAGGCGGCAGAAGGGCTGCTTCAGGGGTCAGTGTGTGCCGGGTTGCCTGTGAGGGAGGCGGATCGTAGATCGAGTATTCGCGGATGGCATACCCGTAGCCTGCAATCAGGTCCTGGACGCGCAAGAAGTTATTCCGTGGAACCGTGACGATAAGCGTTCCCGTTGGATCAAAAATATCGACGACCGTCTCTTCTCCTGTATGAATGGGATGCCACTCATTTGATGGCTGGAGTTGTGGTTCGTCGCATTCTCCGTTTGGCGCGTCATAGTAGACTAGTAGTGAGCGGATTCGTGTCGTGCAGTTTCGCGCTCTCGCGGCCGCTCGTCCTGACTTCTTATATTTACTCCAAGGAATGGTGACTCGTATGGCGTTATCTTGGCCGATGATGTCGACCACTTTATCGTCACCGTTGAAGCGGCCTTGAAAATGGCGGCTGATATGCCACGTTAAGTACGTTTTGAATTGCATCTTGATGGCACGTGCGTGAGCCCAACTGTTACAGGCGAGCCGGACACCGAAGAAAGCTTCTTGTTCAAGATCCTCGACGTCGTACATGCGGTCGAGATGGCGAAAGCGTTTGGCGACGTTCAAAATCACTGCGCGGTAGTCGACCATGATGCGGTAGAGGAATTCGTCGGACCCGAAGAGTAAGGAGTGGTCACATCCGCGTGGTGAGTTCATAGATCCTCCGCAAGGACACCCCTGACTTCAGTCAGGGGACGAATTGCGGGCTTGCGAAGCAAGCCCGTCACGTTGTTGTGAAAGTGATAGCCATAACCATCGCCGCGCTGGATGACGCGGCAATATTTCCAAGAAACCCCCTGAATGACAGTATCAGTCGTCTGAATATTGAAAGCGCCGGAAGCACGTACGGCAACACGTCCGACATAGCAGCCCATTTTCTTTCCAGCGGCCACGTTCGCTTTAACCAGATCCCCGGTTTGAAAGCCGTAAACAGCTTTCGTGCGCATCAAATAGCTGCGAGGAAACCCGTGCTTGGTCAAGCGAGTGCGCTGATAACTGCCGCGTCCTGCACACTGGACTGAAAGCGTCGGCATGGCCTTGCATTCGACGCCATCCACATCGCCGACGCACAACGCATCCAGCGCGTGGGTCTTGGGAATATTGAAGCGACGGCGATTGTACTTAGTGCGTCCACCGCTGCTGCAAGCGACTGGCAAACCCGTGTCCGTGAGCGCAGAAAACAGCGCCCAGCGCGCAGCATTGACGGCAGCGGCGTCTTTCAATGGCGCCTTGGCGTGGGCGAGGATGCGCGCCAGGCGCGCAGGGTCTTTCACAAACTGCTGAATGGGGAGGGCTCCTTTCTTATGATTGCAGCACCGGCAAGCCAAGGTCAGGTTTGAAACACGGTCGGTTCCGCCCTGGCTTTTCGCAATGATATGCTCGATTTCCAAGGGAACCTCTTTCGCGTCGCAATAGGCGCATTGACGGCTCCATGCTTCAAGGAGATATTCCCGCACTTCGTAACCCGCCAGTTCGCCTTGCTGATATTCGATGCCGGCAATGTCGGGATTCTGCATGGCGTGGGTGTCGAAGCGCACCAGCTCTTGCTGTATTCCGGTTGCCGGCGCCCAGCGACGCAGGCGTTTCACCAAAGACACGGTGGCGTCAACACGGTGTTGCAGCGAAGGCGGCAACCATCCTTCCGGCTTGGTTCGGTTGTCAAAGCGCGCTTGGCGATGCCGCAGGTGTTGGCTTCTGCGCCGGCGCCTGAAGGCGCGACGCGCCGTAAGCGACTTGCTGATCTGCTTGCCGCGATGCACCAATTCCATCAGTGAAATGGCGCAGGCGATGTTGCGAATCTCGCTGTTGTCTTCGTCCGTTTCTTCCTTGATGCGAACAACTGCAACGCCTGTTGTTTTGCTGCCGGGATCAAGCTTGATTGCCACCGGCTGCAATGCACTTTCCGACTGGAGGCGATCCACCAATCGAATGACAAAGGGAACCACACGATGTACGCGCGCGCGGCCGCGCGATAAGAGCAGCCTCGCGCGTTTCTCGCTACAGGGCATCAGCGGCTTGCCTTGCTTGTCCAGCACGAAAACAGCCATCTTCTTTCTCCAAATTTGCCCTTACGGGCCTTGTGACGCGCCCCTTACGGGGCGTCTCCCCTCGGGAATGTGTACGCCCGGCTCCCTGTGCGGGTCGATCCGAACCTTCGCGGCTTTACCTTTCCGCAGCATGATCCAGACCTTGTAGAGCGGCGAACTGAGGAAGCATTCGCCGGTACGTCTTAACGACCTGTAGTACACGTAGCGGGTTGGTTACCGCTTTCCCTGGTCAATCTGGCTTTCCGGGATTGTTCCCTTCAAGCCCCCGACTTTAGTCGGGGGTAGTTGACGCGCGTGTCTCCTTTCCGTCATGAACAGCATCTGCAGTCAGTGCCGATTGGCGAAGCGGTGAAATTGTAGTGAAGGGATAGGAGTATTTCAAGAAGGTAATCAAATGTGCACAGGATACGGTGACACAGTGGGAGTGAATGGGTGTGGAGCGGCTCATCTCTTGTGTTTATGGGCGTAATAATCGTTGCAGCGTGATTACATCCATGTCATAGTGCGAGCAGCACTCTACTATTACGCTTCGGCGGTTATTCATGAACAATTCGGCAGGACCCGAGCGCGCACTGACCCCAGAAGCTCGGTTCGCGATGGTCATCACGGGTATTATCCGTGCTGCCGGATATCGTTCTCAGCGCGAGTTTGCCAAGGAATTGAAGGTGTCGCAGGGCTCTATTTGTAACTATTGCCGTCCAAATAGCGGTAAAAAGCCGGGGCAGGAGATGATTCGACGTATTGCCCAGTTCTGTGGACAGACGGCGGCGAAACGGACTGAATATGAACAAGCCATGTTACGGGCTCGAGCGCACTATGTCTTCCCGCGAATGACCGTGGAGGAGTTCTCGATTCCCACTATTCCTCTCGGGATGCCGGCGGTATTCCGACAGCGGATTGAACAGGACATGGTCAAGCATTTCCGGCGGCGCCTGCGAGACAGGTTGATGGCCGCGAAGGTGCCCTGGCGGCTGCTGAATCGGGTGCTTCAGGGGGAAGCGATCCTCACGGTGGAGCAAGTGCGTCGAGTGGCTCAGGTATTGGGGGCCAGTGAGGAGATCTATTTAGCGCTTGCCAATGAGCCTACACAGGACTTCCATCGAATGATATCTGGTCAGCATGACTTACTGGCGGCATTGTTGAGTATGCCGCCAGCGTCACGTAAAGATTTGGAACTCGTGTTTCGTTCCTCTCGTAACGGGTCACGCCTTCAGCGGAAGGTCAAAAGCCGAGTGGTATCAATTACACCGCGACCGGTAGTGGGACCTCGCGGTGTTCGCGGCGGTCGAAGGCACTGAAATTCCCTGCATCCAGTTGATTGATCAATTCTGACGCCTGCTTTTTCGTGTAGGTCTCGATCAGTGCGTCTACGACCTGATCGGGAATCTGCACGGGTCTGGTCTTCGATAAGATCCGGTTCCGCTGGGCGGGGGTCACCCGATCGCTTCGCATTGGGGCGGCGGGAGTTGGCGGGGGTTGATGGGAGGCCTGTGGATTCTGGGTCGGTCGACTTGTGGTCGCTGGGGGCTGGGGGCTGGGGTCTGATGGTTGCGAGACAGGTGGTACGCCTAGCGGGGCGTCGGCTGTCGCTGCGGGCTGTGCGGGTGTGGGAGTCTGCGGTTGGGCCGACTGATCAGCGGGAGCTGCTGCGGCCACGGCGCTGGGATCTTGTCCATCAATGGTGATGATGGAGCCCTGGTCTTGTTCGGGATTGGTTTGTTCCGGGACTTGGACGGTCCACTTACGCGTTTGGGCGAGAGTTTTCTCCTTCTGGGCTCGGAGCTCCTTGATTTCGTCGTCGGTGGCATCCAAGACCAGTTCTAATGGGTAGGATTTGCGATGGTACCCTTTGGGGTAGATGTCACGGGGGACACGGCGCAGTTTCATGGGGACCATGGCGAAGTATCCGAGGAGGCCATTGTCTGGGTCGTCTTCCGGGGCCAACATATGGAGGAAGGAGTTGATGTTGATGATGGACATGAGACTACTCGTGTCGATCTGGTAGACCCCGGTTTGTCGGACTCTCGGCAGCATGACGAGGAGATGCCCTCGTTGTTTACATCCTTCACCCAAGAGATTGCACGGACACTCCGTGGGCTGCATCGTCAGTTTTTGAGAATCCCAGCGCATGGCCTGACGGCCGTCCCCGGAACAGAGCAATCGGCGACTACTGCCGTAGTATTCGTAGGCTTGGGGGAATACCACACTCCGATCGTTGACTGGGAAGAGGATATCCAGTTCGGTTGGGGTAGTTCCGTAGACGGCAGCGACTTCTTGGGGGACATGAAAGAACGCGTCTTCTTCGGGACGGGATTTGTCCGAATCGGTGTTGAAGTTGACGTGGCCTAATCGGATGCGGCCGAGCCGAGGGATCCGGCGTTCGTCACTCAGTCCGACGATGCTGACAAAGCGGCGTTTTGGTGTCTGGGGTACTGGTTGCATAATCGGGCTCCTTCTTTGACATCCTCGCCGTCCTAAAGGGCGGCGATTCCTACGACGTGGGAGGTCGTGTGCTCTCCCAATCCGTTTCGGTGAGTTCCTGTTGCTGGCGGCCGTGGTGCACCGCTCACTTCACAGGCGAATCGGGCGTGTCCCGCCCTTAGAATATTGATGGCCCCAACAAGATCCGCATGGTCCTCAAAGCCACACATGACGCACGCGAACCGCGCTTGGGTCTGGCGGTTGTCCGCTGACACATGACTGCACGAGGGACAGGTTTGACTCGTGTGCTGCGGCGGCACAGGAACAAGCCATCCTCCTTTCCATGTTAGTTTGTACTCCAGCTGTCTTCTGAACTCGCCCCAGCCTTGATCAAGGATCGAGCGATTCAAGCCTGCCTTAGCTCGCACGTTTCGCCCGGGTTGCTCGACAGTCCCTCGTGCCGATCGACTCATGGTGCTGACCTGCAAGTCCTCCATGGATACCATCGCGTGGTTGTGGCTGATGGTAGAAGAGGCTTTGTGCAGGTAGTCGCGACGGGCGTTCCCGATGCGGGCATGGATGCGCTGGATGCGGGCTTTCGCCTTCTTCCAGTTCTGGCTGAATTTCACTTTCCGATTCATGGCCTGCTGCGCCTTGCGCAGCCGCGTTTCATGGTTCTTAAAACTGTGGAGCGGGACATAGACCGTGCCGTCGGAGAGCGTGGCGAACCGGACGATCCCCAGATCGATCCCCACGGCGGTGGTCGCCTGCGGCATGGGGCGAGGGACCTCTCGCTCCGTCTGGATCGAGATGAACCATGTGTCGCAGGACTGGCTCACCGTGACATTCTTCACCGTCCCCAACACTTCGCGACTGTTGCGGTAGCGGAGCCACCCGAGCTTGGGGAGGTAGACACGGCTATTGGCTTCATCGAGTCGGACCCCTTGCGGATAGCGGAAGTGATCGGCTCGGTCCTTCTTCTTGAAGCGCGGGAAGGCAGCGCGCTGGGCAAAGAAGTTGGCGTAGGCCCGCTCCAAATCCTTGAGTGCCTGTTGCAGGGCCTGGCTCGGTGTCTCAGCCAGCCACAACCTGTCAGACTGTGACTTCCACTGCGTCAGGACCTTACACAGCCCGGCATAGCGAAGCGTCTTCTCACCTCGTTCGTAGCGTTGCTGCTGCAACTCGAGTCCTTTATTAAAGACAAATCGACAGGACCCGGCAACGCGGCGCATGAGGCGCTGCTGTTCCCCAGTCGGGCGCAGCTCAAACTTGTAGGCTTGCAGTCGATGCATAGCGTGCGCGGATCCCTTCTCTATTACAGAGGACTTCACGTGTGTCATCCTCGCTATGAATGGCGGGGCTTTGCGCGTAACGTAGGTAATGAGAGATGAGGATGCGGTCGTTGGATACTTGCTACGCTGCGGTTTGGTGCGTGCCGCTTGGGATTGTCGTTAGCGTGGAAGTTGGACGCGGGCGAGCCCGTTTGCTTTTGGCCTGGGGTTTTGGGCGGCGGACCGTGAGGCGATTGACGGTGATGGTTTTGATAAAGGCCTTCTTGATGCTTGTCGGTAAGCGTTTCTCGTCTAGCCGGTTCTGAGAACTTTGTGTCAGTTGGATTTCAAGGTCGGGACTTGTGAGTGTGGTGGCTTGGAGGACGGTGAGTTCCTTGATGAGGGTAGTTTTTAATTCCTCCTGCCGATCGGATTTGGGTTTGAGTTGTTTGAGTTCGGCTTCGAGGTCGAAGAGCTCTTTTGCGAGTGGGAGGAGATGGTCTGGAAGCATGAGTGCTTGGGTGAGCGGTGGTTGTTCATATCCTTCCCAGCAGAGATCTTGGTATGGGCAGTAGAGACAGCGCGTGTCGTCGGCATCATCGAGTCTAGGAGGGAGCGTCTGGTCGGCAATATGTTGGTCGGCCAGGCGAAACTTCTCAATGGCTTGGTGATAGAGGCCAGTGTATGTCTTGTTGACGGCCCGTCGTTCGAGTCCGGGCGCGTAGATCATATTCCCCACGAACAGACGATCCTGGTCGTAGTCGTATTCGAGTTCAAATTCCAGATAGGCGCTGGTGTCTTTGTTTTTGATGAGCAGGCCACCGGTGTTGACGATAAGGTCTTCTTCTCGGAGCCCGCGGAAATAACACACGTTCTGAGTGAAATAGTCCAACGGCTCTTTCTCCCCTTCCCAGAAGCGTTTGAAGATATGGGAGACAACGCCTTTGTGTTCACCGAGAAGGTTATCCCCAAAGAGATCTCGACCTAAATAGTCGAGGTGACCATGCAATGTGCTCGCAGGAATAATGCGAGGGATGTCACCGGACGGGGTGCAGACAGAGCAGGTGTAGCCTGGGAGGTGTGCACGCCATGGCAGTGCATTGACGAGATCGATGGGGTGTTGCTCGCTGTGAATGTGTAACAGGGTATGGCGAAGAACGTCGATGGAGACACGTTCGTGCGCGTCGCCGTCTTTAAGGACCATGGCCAAGCGAGAGCCGACCGGGGCACCTTCGACTCCACGGCCCTTGTAGACGATTTGGCGTAAACACCGTTCAGGTCCTGCCATGGATGGGCGTGGACGATAGGCACTGTCATGTAAACCCATCAGGGCGGCTCCATGGATTGCGTCGATAAACATAAGTTCCTCGTGTGGTGAAAGGTTGCCTTGTGGATAACTTGACACTGTGACATAGGGGGGTGTGTCACGGTCCGAGATCCCGACATCTAAGACTGTGACACAGGGGGGTGTGTCACAGTGTCACGGCTCATGTCCGCTTGAGCTTGACATCCCCGCCATGAATGACGGGGCTTTTCGCGCCTCAGCGTAATATTTCTATGGGGCTTGAACAGTTAAATAGGTAATTGCGCGTTGTGAGCCATTACGCCGTGAGTTCCACGGTGTCAGCCTGTGGAGAGGAAGGCTCTGGCTCGGATCGCAAGATCCGGGTGAAACCGGCCTCGGCGAAGCAGGAAGTCAGCGTCGTTCCTGTGTGAGCAGGAATGAGCAAGTCTGACGGAACGGGACATTGTGTTATGTGCGCTCTAGTCGACCGATTCGGCTGACACGGCATCGTGCGCTGTGTCTGCTTCGCAGCCATTCTTGTCCTGACGCCGTTGGTTTACCCTGACGTGAGTGGTTGAGATTGCGAACGCCCTCGCGTGTTGATGAGCTGTGTCCTGGCATTTGACCTCCCTCCATTTCTGATCTGCTCTGCGATCTACTCAGTCTTCTCCTTCATCTAGTCCGGTTTGAACGTAATAGGTCACAGGGACAGAGATTAACTTGTGAGGTCGTGCTATGTGGCAACTACGTGTGACGATTCTCGTATTGGGGTTGGTCAGTTGGTCGTCGGCTGGGGCAGAGGTGTCGCCTCTGAACTTGTCACCCGGATTCCCAACTCAATTGGATGATGCCTATCCAATCAATAAGGGTAACGTGGTGGTGCAGCCTGCCTTTCGATTTGACAAGGTCGAATCGCAGGAGGTGCGAGTTCGCCAAACGGTCGATGTTCGCTGGGGAGTGGTGTCGGGTCTCGAGGTGTTTGCTGGTGGCACCACCGCGTGGGGGCCATTGCATCCTGGGACCGTGGATGATCCACGAGGAGTGCGAGTGGGGTTGTTGTACCGGTTTAACAAACAACAGGAGGGGGATTTAGCCCTTCCGAGTCTCGGTATTCGAGTGACGGGTCAGGTCCCTGTGACGGGCCCATGGAGTGAGCCATCGGCGCGGACTGAATTGTTGGCCTCATGGGATTTGGGGAGCCAGTGGTGGGGACATTGGTGGGCGCACGCGAATGTGGGGTTCCAGGTGACACCGGAGGTGCGGCCTGGGTTGCAGAGCGTGGGGCAACGGTCGATCTGGTACGGTCGCGCGGGTTTGGTGCGAGCCTTTACCTCAGAATTGGGTGGCGTGGCGAGCGTCACCTATGGGCAGGATCCGACGCAAGCGGGCGCGTATGTGTGGACGCCTGAAGTGGGACTCATGTGGGCGATCCGACCGGAATGGATCTTAACTACGGGGGCTGGGCATGACTTCGGTTCATCGCCACTTAAATCCACGTTTCGGGGAAATATGGCGATCACGTGGGTGTGGTGATGCTGACGATGGCAGCCAGTATCGACGTCGTTTCAGATTCGGACTCCGATCTGGTGGAGCGAGCGGCGTCGACCTATGCAGGGATTTTACCCTACTGCGCGGAATGCCTCCCCGTTCAGGGGGAGGATGGAGAGAGCAGAAGAGACAGCGGTTCGATGTCGCTGTCTCGTCTCATCCGGAGTGTATTGTGTTCGATGTACCGTGGGGCACACGGGAATTCACGCCTTTGGAGATACGAGCAGCGGTTGCGCGCTCGGCCAAGGAACCCACTGAAGCGATTCAGGCTGCTGTTGGGGCTTGAACGCCGTAGGAATCTCCGGTCTTCGTGCCGGGGAGGATGTCAAGCCACGAAGAACGTAATAGGTGTCTAGTTGTGTGAACTCGTCAGGAGGAGGCGGTATGGCAACGCTAGAGTTTAACTTCGTCCATGTGTTGATTGGGTGCGGATTGACGATTGCGCTCGTATTTGGGGTTGAGTTGTGGCGCCAGGGTGCTCGGACTGGAGCGGCAAAAGCAAAGTCTCAATAGATCCTGGTGCGCTGGTCTCTCATCGACGAATAGAAGAGGCAATATGTTAAGCGTGATTCTCACATCAATCGGGTTGATGTTTTGTCAGGAGACGACCGCGTTTGAGTCTGGGGTGGCTCGTTTTGAGGCGACTCCCCAGTGGATGGTCGGCCAACCGGACTTCTGCACTCCGCCTACTGTGCTGTCGCCGAATGGAGCGAAGGCTATTCAGGTCCCTCCACCACCACCTCCGTTGTCCAGTATGACCGTAGAACCGGGTTCAGCGGTCATTCGGGAGACCAACCTGTTGCCGAATTCGGCTAGAGGGGTCAGCCCAATGTCGTCCTGTCAGCTAACGTACCGTGTTCGTACCGTGGAGCTGTCATTTACGAAAGACGGTCGTGAGTTGACGAAGGAGCAGCAGGGGCTGTTGGCAACCTTGCTGACAGACAAACCGGCTGGGGTGTCGGTGACGCGCTTTGTGTCACAGGAAGCAGAGGGACGTAATACTCAAGAGGTTGGGCAGTCACGCACTGCCGCGGTTCGAAAATACGTTGAGCGGCTGTTGGTGACAAGACCCAGCTTTGTTGAGGAGGTTCAGACAGTGGGAACACAGGGATCAGAGGGACGATCGATCCTCTCGGTGACGGCGATTTATAGCTCCCCATGTGTGGAGCGGGTCAAGTTACCCATAGAGACACGGTCGGCGTCTCCGGTCCAGGGGACTTCTGAGGCCAGCAAAGGAGGGGCGAGGGTGACCCAGTAAAACCGACCTTTCAGACACATTCAGTTTGGCATGACGTCGAATCATCAATCGTTTCCAAACACTGTGATGGAGGTCCTTCCATGAAGAAGTCACTTTTTGCGTTCGCTCTGTTGATCCTGTCTGCCGGTGTGGCCAATGCAGGCGCGGATGCCACCTTTGCTCCGCTTGTCCTGCAGGTAACCGGCTGGTTGCAGGGGAGCCTCGGTACCCTGTTGGCCTTGTTCGCGGCCCTGATGGGCGTGGGCTCCGCGATCCGAGGTAACTGGGTCGGTCTGGGCGCGGGTGTCGGTGTGGCGATGGGCTCGTTCTATCTGCCCAACATCATTCCGACGATCACGGCCGGGACGATGTAATCGGCCGAAGGGGACGGAGCGTCAGTTCCGTCCCCTTCGTAGTTTAGAAGAAGGCACGATGAAGTCGATTGGTTATCAGATGCTCAAGAGATGGTGATCTGATGGTGAAGATCCCGCGATACATCGATACGCAGCCGCAAATCCTCTGGTGGGAGTTGGATGAGGTGATCATCCTTATTCTCGCGATCTTTGCGGGCATCCTCACTCGTCAACTGACCTACTTCTTGCTGGGTGGGTTTGTATCGACGTACTGCATCATGAAGCTCAAGAGCGGTAAGAGCAAAGGCTATGTCTTTCACTGGTTTTATTGGCTAGGCATCCCGTCATTCCAGTTCCGGGGGTTGCCACCAGGGGATCGCCGGGAATTTTTGGAGTAGCTGCGAGGACGGCACTGGGAGGAGGGCGCTCTGATGAAGTGGGAACTCTTTGCTGACCAACTGGCTGATTCGAGATTGAAGACGCTGGTCTTCGCCTCACTATCTGGGGTATTGGCCCTTGCGTTAGTGGCGAACGGCCTGTTTCGAGGCTCCACGGTTGTGGTGATGGTGCCGCCGGAGGTCGACCGGGAAATGTGGGCCGCTGGCAATGTGGCGTCGCCAGAATACATGACGAAAATTTCAATGCCGCTGGTTGCTTATCTGTCGAATGTTCATCCGCACTCGGTCGAACTCAGTTTCAATACATTCTTAGGCTTTGTGGCTCCGGAAGCGGCCGGGCCCATCACTGAACGATTGAATGCGGACAAGGCGTACGTCATCGATCGGCAGTTATCGCGAGTGTTTTATCCGACGACGGTACAGGTGGTGAAAGATACGGTCACGCTCATTGGATTAGAAAAACGGTATATCGCCGGGACGTTGGTGGCGGATGGGGATAAGCGGTACTACCGCATGAAGATTCGCATACAGGATTTTAAGCCTCTGATCACGGACTTTGATGCTGGGACACCGGAAGAAAACGGGACCGTTCCTGTGGCGGTCAACCATCCCAGCTAAACGTCGGGGCTTGCGAGAGCAATCGAACAAGCCCGGGTTGACCAGGGGAAAGGGCGTCTCTCATCGGTACTGTCAGCTGATCCAGCGGGCCGATGGGTATAGGTATCAACAAATAGCACAATCGAAAGGAGAGCGGGAGCTGGCGCTATTCCTCCACGGCCTGAAGGCCGAGGTTTCCCGCGCGAAGCGATGACGTTTATGCTGGCCGTGATGATGCTGTGGTTGATGGCGGGGCCAGCCTTGGCCACGCAGCTTGTCACGGTGTCAGATGACAGTCCGATCCCTATCCGTATCTCTTCTTCTCAACTGACGCTCATCAAATTACCTGGTGCGGTTGTCCAAAACGGATTGCTGACGGTTAATCCGGCCTTCGAAATTCGTGCGAATGGCCGCAATGTCGCCATCGATCCGAAAAATACCATGGCGCCTGGCGATCTGATCGTGATGACAGATAGCCAGTCGTATTTGTTCCAGATCACGCCGGCCATGATTCCGGCCGAAATGATCGTGGTCGAGGATATCCGCCTTGTGTCTTCGGGTGGCAAAGCGGAGGTTGATCCGGTCCGTCGAGCGGAATCGTATGAAGAAGCCAATGTGGAACTGATACGGCAGGCGAGACAAGGGACTCTTCCGCGATCATGTACGGCTCGAGATTTACCCAAAGAGTCACATCCGAAGTGGTTGGAGTTGGAAGTGCTGGCGGTACGTGAATATCGGTGCGCGCAGTACACGGTGCGCATGTATGAGTTGTTCAACTCGAAGATGGAGACCCAAAGCCTCAGACAGACGGAATTTTTCACGGGGGCTGAGCTTAGTATTGCGTTGGACCGCCGTGTCATTGCGAATGGACAGAGTGCGATTGTCTATATGGTGACGTATTCAGAGCCAGTCAAGAAGGCAGTCCAGAAGGTGATATCCCCTGACCCTGAAATGGGGAAAGGTAACTAATATGAATCCAGGTCAAGGTGGACTCGGAGATAAGTTGCTCGGAAGCGGCCAGAATGAGAGGAATCCCTTCGGAGGATCTGGTGGGGGGATGGAGCGGTGGAAGCTGGCGCTACTTGTGGTGGTAATCCTCGGTTTGGGCACGATGTTTCTTCAGTCATTGCGTGCCGATCCAACGCCAGAACCGTTTGGCATCACGGGTAAACCAGCCAGTAAACCGGCGACGCTCACGAAGCTGGCAGATAAGGAAGCCTGGATGGGTGAGGCTGCCGGACGTGTGAAGAAGACTGAGCAGAAAGAGCAGATGTTAGAGCAAAAGGTGCAATCATTGCAGGATGAGTTTCGCCGCAGCATGGAGGAGCTCAATAAGCAAGTCAAAGAGGCAAAAACCACACGCGAGCCGAATTCAAGTGTAAATGGGCTTGCGCCGTCGACTCAGACACAAGTACGGGCTGCTATTCCACCACCTCCACAAAGTGCCTTACCGACTGTGGGCCGTACGGGTCAAGCGCAGCCGACACAGACGTCGCTTCCCGTTCCCAGCGGTGCTGGGATGGCGCGCCCGATGCAGGGTGGCGCTCCTATTCAATATGCGCCGCCTGCGGGTCGAATCCGTGTGCTCTCTCCGGATCCGCAGCCTCCACAGGCTGCCACCTTACCCCAGAAATACTGGATTCCGACGGGGACGATCATTCCCGTCAAATTGATTACCGGATTGGACGCGCCGGGGAAGTCTGTGGGAGTCGGAGGGGAGCCTCATCCAGTGTTGATGGTTGTGCAGGATATGTCGATGCTCCCCAACAACGTGAAGATGGATATGCGGGAGTGTTTTGTGTTGGGCGAGGGAGTGGGAGATTTGTCTGAAGAACGCGCGAAGATTCGTACGACTGCGCTGTCGTGTGTGAAAGGGGATGAAGAAAAAGCAATCGATATCCCGATTCGTGGGATGTTGACGGGTGAAGATGGCAAGGTCGGACTCCGAGGTCCGGTGGTGCAGCGCGAGGGCGCGATCTTAGCGAAGGCCCTCCTGGCGGGGTTTGTGAATGGGATCTCGCGGGTGTTCATGCCCTATCAGCAAGGGTTCTTTATCTCGAACAGTCCTGATCAGGCGTTTAACTTCCCCGATCCTCAAAAAATTGCCATGGCCGGGGCAGCGGGTGGGATGGCCGGAGCGGCCCAAACCTTGGCACGTCATTACACCCAGCTGGCGAAAGAAATTTATCCAATTATCGAAATCGACGTGGGGCGGGAAGCGAACATCATCATCACGGAAGGGCGTTCGATGGCGGAGCCGCCGTTATAAGTCTGGTCTTGGTTGTGTCGATGGAGTCATGAGCGTGTTAGCCATCGTGACCTTGTTGGGAGCGGTGATTCTATTGGGCGTCGCGGCGATGGATTGGCTTGATCGAGGTCTCGATCGAGGAAAGAGGGGGAAATGAGAACAATACGAATGGCGATCATGTTAATTGGAACGATCCTGCTGGGTGGTGGGTCTCTTGCGTCGGCTCATCCTGATCTGATCGATCCGCAAGCGAGTTCAGCTCGAGTCGCGGTTATGAAATCGTTCCCTGGTGCGGTGATTCGTGATTGGCAGCCGGCACCCATGCCGGGGCTCTACATGTTCACTCTGAATAATGATGAACGGATCTTCTTTGTCGATGAGTCCGGCCAATATCTATTAGCCCAGGCTGCGCTGTTTGACATGAAGGAGCAAAAGAACCTGACGCAGGAATTTATCATGGGCAAACGACGGGAATTGCTGGCGGCTGTGCCGCTGCAGGACGCTATTCTCTATCGTCCCTCAGAGTTGGCCCCAGGCATGCGCGAATCGGCCCCAGTGTTGGTGTTTGATGATCCTGACTGCCCGTTTTGTCGAGAGCTGCATGCGGAAGTGAAGCAGCTCGTAGAGGCCGGCGTGCCGGTGGCGGTGTTTCTGCATCCAGTGGAGCGGCTGCATAAGGGCGCGATTCAGAAGTCCATCAACATCTGGTGTTCGGATAATCGCCAGGACATGCTCGATACCGCACTGGCTGGAAAACCGGTGCCGGACGCAGGGAAGCCTTGTGACGCGCCGCTTGAGCATAACTTGCAGCTGGCACGTCAACTTGGTGGTGGACCAACACCCTACATCGTGTTCCCGGATGGGCGCACGGTTGCAGGCAAGAAGTCAGTGGCAGAATTGATGGCGATGTTAGGGATGCCACCGACGGTCGCGCAGCAATTGGGGTCGGTGAGTCGGTAGGGCGTCAACGACCCCGGCCAGAAGGCCGAGGTGTTCGGCGCAGGAGGAACTGATGACGGCATTACAGCGACGCGGGATCATGGTCATGGTCGGTGTGATCGGGCTGATTCAAACGGCTTGCGGACATTACAAGAGTGACTTCGCGTGTAAAGGCTATCCGGATTCAAGCGTGTGCTTGTCGACTCGTGAAGCCTATGAGCGACGTCATGAGCAGCTCACGAACATGAAAAAGAATGACGCAGGTGAAGAGTCCGCTGCCGGCAATGGGGGATCGTTTGCCAATCGTGTCTCAGCGGTCGCAGGGCAAGCCGAGCAGCATCTTGGCCAACCGAATATCACCGCACCTGAAGTGATGCAGGTCTGGATTGCCCCATGGCGGGATAAGAATAACTTTCTGCATGAAGCCTCGATTGTCTACGCGATTGTCCAACAGTCGGATTGGACGTATGGCCGAGCGCCGAAAGGTATGGATCGCAATGGGTCTGCCGGGAAGGTCTTTGTGCCGCGGATGGTGCCTGGGTTAGTGGAGCCGCCGTATGGACAACGGAACAATGCCCCAAGACCTGTCTTAGCCCCAGCTCCAATGCCGACCCCGGCGCCTGTGGTGACGGCCCCACCGCCATCATCTCTGCCGGCTTCGGCTCAGACGGTCGGGACGAGCCAGGATCCTTCGGCCATACTGCGTCAGTTACAGCAGCAACTCCCGTCGATGTCTGGCCCAATCCCAGCGCCGTATGGCGGACCGGTACCGACCGATCCTGAGACGGAACAAGAAAGGCTCCAAGAACGGATGGAGATACAGCGGGAGAAGATGGGGCAATAGATCATTCGGCGACCGCGAACAGAGAAACGAGGATATCGTGGCCATACCATATAATTTCATGAAAGAAGCCTTGAATCGGTTCCCCCTCAGCGACTTTTTGCTCTATGGAGCCTTTGATGATGTGCATCGGGTCTATCGGCTCACGGATGGCCGGGTTGGGGCAATCTGGGTCATGCCCCCTTTAGGACATTTGAATGATGCGGCGGTAAAAGGACTCGGTGGGTTGTATGCCCTCGATCTCCCACAAGGTTCAACGATTCAGGTGGCGATGCACGGTTCCCCAGTGATCGAGCCGATTACGGAACACTATACGGCGTTACGGAACCATGCTGGACATGGATCGACGGCCTATCGTGATGCGGAAACCATGGAGCGGTACATGTTGCGCGCGCGTGATACGCGACTCATTCGCGATACGGGGGTCCGGCCGCGTGATCTGAACGTGTATGTCAGCGTCGCGATTCCACTGGAGAATGAACTGCCGGATGGAATGAAGCTGGCCTTGATTTGGGAAAAGCTCAATGGAATCGAGAAGCTGCTGGAGACGTGCGGATTCTTTCCTCAGCGGGTCAACGCCTATCGTCTCCTCTGTTTGCTCCATCAATTATTAAATCCAGGGCATAGTTGGGGTGAGCGGCCCGCCACCTATGATCCACGTCAACTGATCAAGAAGCAGGCGGTGCGGTTGGATACGAAATGCCAACTTAGTCCCACCTCCATCTTCCTCGATAATTGGTTCGTCAAGTGTTTGACCGTTCAGCAATTCCCTGAAGCATGGAATGGTGGGCGGAATCGGGAGTTAATTGGAAGTGCGTTTCGGCTCCAAGACCAAATCACGTGTCCGTTTTGGATCTCGTTAAACGTCATTCGGTACAACACCGTGAAGGCCGGAGCAGAGATTACCCGCAACCATGTGTTGATTACCAATCAGGCCGTGGGTGGGATTGTGCGGTTGATTCCCATGATTGGAAAGAAGAAAGACAACTTCGATCTCATGACGTCGGCGATGACGGAGGGGAATCAACCGGTCGGCATGTACTATCAAGTCATTCTGTATGGGGAGGATGAAAGCCTCTTAGAGCAGCACAGCCAGAGTGTGCAGGCGTTGTACCGGACGCAGGAGTGGATGCTCCAAGAGGACACCTTCATCAGTTTCCCACAGTTTGTCTTTTCACTGCCCCTGTGTATGACCGCGGACATGCCGTTGGTGCGGAGCAAGCTCCAACGGCTACACACCGTGCCATCGAACGTGCCGGCGGAAGTGGCCCCGGTGGTTGGAGATTGGAAGGGGTTAGGCCCACCTGTAATGATCTTCACCTCACGTTGTGGGCAAGCAATCGGCTTGGATATTTTTGCGAACCCAGCTGGAAACTTTAACGTGTCAGTTGCCGCGAAGAGCGGCGCCGGGAAATCGTTCTTTGCGAATGAGCTAATTCGCTCCTATCTCGGCACACAGGGCCGGGTGTGGATGATCGATGCCGGCAAGTCGTATCAAAAACTCTGCGGACATTTGAAGGGGCAGTTTCTGCAATTTGCCACCAAACGAGAGACCTTCTGCCTCAATCCATTCACGTTGCTGCATATCCCCGGGAATGGGCGCACTGAGGAGGAAGTGAAGGACGAATTACAAGAGCGGGTGGCGATGGTGAAAGACCTGCTCGCCCAAATGGCCTCGCCCAGTCAAATGTTGCCTGATCTCCAAATGTCATGGTTGGAAGAAACCATCATGGAGGTGTTCAGGAAGGTCGGGGCCGATGGTTCTCCGACAGATGTGAGTGCGCTGCTTCGAGAAAAACCGGATCAACATGGACGGAAGAAAGACCTGGCCGACCAGCTGCTGCCATTTTGCAAAGGCGGAAACTATGGCCGCATGTTCAATGATCGGAACAACATCAACTTTGAGAGTGACTTCATCGTCTTGGAGCTAGATGGACTCGATCAATTACCGGAGTTGCGGTCCGTCATCCTCTTGCAGTTGGTCATGAACATTCAATCGGCCATGTATCTCGGAGATCGAGGGCAGCGGAAAATCTGCGGAATCGATGAAGCGTGGGATCTGTTAGCCCAGAAAGGCGATCAGGTAAGCAACGTGTCGGCCTTTTTCAACAAAGCGGTGCGGCGCGTACGCAAATATAACGGATCCTCCGTGGTGATCACGCAGGGTGTGAATGACTTCTACGACGTGATGGGCCGCACAGGCCAAGCGATTCTCGAAAACTCCGACTTTTTATTCCTCTTAATGCAGAAGCCGGAAAGCTTGGTCAGTTTACGGAAACATGAACGCTTGGTGTTGGGTGATGCCGAGTTCGATCTCCTCAAGAGTGTCCATCGTGGGGATGGGTATTCGGAAATCTATTTCTTCTCGCCCACCGGACGTGGCATTGGCCGACTGGTAGTCCCGCGTGAAACTCAGCTGCGATACACCACGAATTCCGATGAGGTGGCGAAGATCGAGCGATTGGAACGTGAGGGGTTCACGACCGAGGAAGCCATTAACAAACTTGTCGAGCAGGAGCGGCAGGCGGCGGCGAAACGCGGTCTGCGGGATGTGGCGTAACGGAGGAAGGCATTCATGGATCGTGGCGCGCGATTGAAATCTGTCCTGATGTCTCTGACAGAGTGGACGGTGCGTGACGGTTGGCCCAAGCGCGTGGCGATCGGTCTTGCGGTGGTGTCCTTGACCGCATTGGCCGTCAGTCCTTGGTACGGAATTTATGTGCGGGATGATGAAAGTCTCCCCGAGTACAGTTTCTTTATCGTGAAGAAAGGGGTGCTTCCTCAGCGCGGTGAGTATGCGGCGTTTGAGATGACGCAAGAATATGCCGATCGTGTGGAGCCGAAGGGCCCATTGCGGCCCTATTCACGGGTAGGCCGCATGTTTCTCAAGGCGGCGTATGGGGTGGCCGGTGACGTGGTGCGAGTGCAAGGCCGTGATGTCTACGTGAACGATTGGAAAGTCGCAACCGTGATTGAGCAAGATAAGTATAAGCAACGGATTGAGCCTGCGAGTTATCCGCCGGTGATTCCTGACGGCGCATACTATTTGGGACTGCCACATCCGAGATCGTTTGATAGTCGCGTGATTGGCTTGGTCGATGTCAAGGACATCAAGGGGGTGGTATGGCCAATTTTCTGAGACTCAGAGGGTCCGAGTGGATGGAAGACGTCGGGCTAGCCAAGGAGATTGCGGTCGCGTTGTTCCAGGCGCTGCTGTTGGTCTGCGTCCTCTGGTATGCGGGGAAGGTGATCTATCGGTCAACCCAACCGCCGATCGAGCCGGCACAGGATATTCATTGGAGTGTGGCAGAAGGGAGGGCCCATGATTGGACAGTCTAAATGGAGACTCTACTTTCTCAGCATCCTGGCAGGACTTGTCCTAGGGCCATCCTGGTGTCTCGCGGAGCCTGCGACCGTGGGTGGTTCTGGTACACCCAGTCTCTCACCGCTTCAGGGCGTGGAAAACATCCGTCGACATGCACAGGAGCTTCGCAAGCAACGCTTAGCGGGTATGGCTCCGAAGGTTCAGGGTCCCACGGGAGCCATGCCGATCAAGAAACGTGAAGGCGTGTTTTATTTCGTGTCCTGGTCGATTCCCGATGAGTTGCTCAAGGGGTATATGCGTGAAGCGTATCGCCTCGGGGCCACTGTGGTCTTTCGCGGCATGATCGACAACGACATGCGTAAAACCGTCGACCGGACGAAAGCGCTCGCGGTCGAATTACAACAGCAAGCTCCCCACACCACGATTGATCCCATCATTTTTCGCCAGTTGGGTGTGACGAGTGTGCCGACTTTGGCGATCGTCAATGACCAGGCGGCGTTGATGGTCACGGGTGCTGCCCCGTTGGAGGCACTCTTGAGTCAGCTCAGCCGTTCTGAAGGAACGATCCGTCCCTTGCGGGAGTGGTATGTCGGCCAAACGCGCAGTTGGCAAATGGGCGGTCCGATTACGGTGCCGCGCCCAGTGATGCCCGTCTTGACGGGGATCAGCGCCGTGCCGACCGATCTGTCCCGCTATCCGATTGCCGAACAAGACATGGAAGAGTACCTCAAGGAGCAGATGCGCCGGGTCGACTGGGGCAAGGTGCGGGAGGACTTACAGCGGCGAGTGGTGGAACGGCTGCATGAGGGGCCGAATATTGGGTTGCAACCCGCCACGTCGTCCCGTGTATTCACGGTCGACGTCACGCAACGCTATGAGCATGACATTTTAAATCATGATGGGACGGTGGTGGTGGTGAAGGGAGGGACAGAGATCAATCCCTTGACCCGGATCGCGCTATCGCACCGGTATGTGGTCATCGACGGCCGTGACGCGAAGCAACTCACGTACGCGCAATCGCTGCTCCAGCGGTATGGTCTTGGGGTAAAAATCTTGCTTTCAGCCGGGGATGTGTCAGAAGTCGCCAAGCAACTTCAATGTCGGGTCTACTGGGTCCAGCCTGAAATGGTGAGCAAATTTCAGCTGGCCCATGTTCCGAGCGTGATCTCTCAAAATGGCCCCGTCATGAAGATCGAGGAGGTTGCATTGTGAGCCGCCTCGCTCAGTGTCGATGGTTGCGCCTGTCCGTATTCTGTGTCGGGTTGTTGTGTGTGGTGGGATTCTTGTTGATTGGTCCTGCCGTCACCGAAGCCTATTGCCCGAGCTCAAATATTTTTGAACAGACTTTCTCCAAAACCTGCTGGGAATGTATCTTCCCCATGTCCTTGATTGGGGTGACGGTCTTTAACTTAAGTGAGGACAGTGTCCGTCCGGCGGTCGGGCCAGGAATTTCTGCCATCTATCCCCCACAATTGTGTGGCTGTATTTGTTTTACGCCCTATATCTGTGTCCCTGGGCTTCCGTTTGGGGCGTTTATGCCCACAGACCTTCTGGAGGTTGTCCGCAATCCGCTCTGCTTTCCGAGTTTGAATGGTGCGACACTTGGGAGTGACCCTACTTTCATCAATCGGGGGCTCGTGGATGTGTCGCAAGACGATCCGGCCCTGAAGATGTCGTACTACCACGTCCACTTCATCATCTTCCCACTATGGGCCATGTTGGGAACCGGAATCGATTACTTGTGTGCGATGGCGACCTCGATGGGGAATCCCCTGGATATAGCCTATCTGTCTGAAGTCGATCCAGCATGGAATGATGACCCGCTATCGTTACTTTTATTTCCCGAAGCGTTTCTCTTTGCGAATCCCGTGGCGACGGCCGCCTGTGCCGTCGATTCCGTTGCCGCGAGTTTTGGGTACCCGCTTGATCCGCTCTTTTGGTGTGCGGGCTCATTCGGGAACATCTACCCGCCATCTGGATTTACATCTGGTTCCTATAGCGGACAGATCAAGCCGGCCGCATTAGTGGTGACTCGGGTATTGGCAAAACTGGCGCGATTCGGAGCCGAGCTGTATTGGGCTGCGGATGGGTCCGCGATTTGTACGGACATTCCGACCTTTCTGATGGTCAAAAGCCAGTACAAGTTCCAACTCCTGTATCCGATCGCGGACTCCACGTCGAACAATGTCACCAGTTGCTGTTCGCCGATCGGTCGGACCCAGCTCATGTGGGGGATGGCCTCCACCTATCCGGTCGACGGCGATGACTTTGTCTTTCTCCTCTGGAAACTCCAACGTTGCTGTCTCTTGTGAGGTGTTGAGGCGGGCCGCACCGACTCTAAGGTCCAGACCGTAATAAGAATAGATAGAAGGGGGTGTATGATGACGGTCTGGGTGTATGGGTTGATGGTGGGCATCGTGCTGGTGGCTGGCGCGAGCCCCAGTCGAGCGGATTACGACAAACTCTTTCAGCCGGAACCGTCCCCAGAGTTGACCGAGTGGAAAGGCTATTACTTCTATCAAGATCGCTTTCCTGAACCGGAACAAGACATTACTCCAAAACAGTTACCTCCTTCCCCGGCAATCCCGCTCCAACCGGAGCATTTCAAAGATCAACTGGCGCTGAAAGAAGCGCTCAAGAAACTTCCCGTTGATAAGATCGATTTGCCGAACCTCCCCGCCGCCTGGCTCAAAATCCTTCTCACGGCCAAGAAAGAAGCAGCCTTGGATGTCCAAACGGAAGAAACGGTGTTGAGCTATATCCAGGTGCATAAGGAGACATTCAATCGGGCTCAGCGGTTTACGGATATGTGGGCGACCGTCATGTATACGCATCCGCAGTATGACTTTAGCTCCTCGAATCCGATTTCAACGGTGGGCCATGAGATTTATGCCGAGGCGAAGCAAGTAAAGGACGATGAGGTGTTGCGGGGGATTTCGGAGAAGGCGGGATTGTTCTTTTTCTTTACGTCGACGTGCCCTTATTGTCAGAAGCAGGCGCAGATGTTGAAGGTGTTCAGTGACACCTATGGGATTTCGGTGAAGGCGGTGACGCAGGATGGCCGGACGCTCCCTGAGTTCCCGCAGGCAGTCGTAGATAACGGGATGGGCGATCAGCTGGGGGTGAATAAAGTGCCTGTGATCTTTTTGGCTATTCCTGAAGAGCAATTCATCGTTCCGATCGGGACTGGGCTGATTACCTTGGATGATCTTCGCACCCGCGTGTTGACGATTCTGCAACATCGGGCCGGTCTGAAATCACATCCGTTGAAATCTTAATCCGGAGGCGTATGGCGAAACGCATCGGTGCTCTGATTATTCTGTTGAGTGTCCTCGGATCGTCGGGTGTATCCCACGCGGATATCAATGACTCATTGCAGCGGATGTTCGATGGGTGGGGCGGAGCCACGATGACGCGACCCGGGGCTTATCAGAGCCAGGTATCTGGGGCGTTAACGGGCGGAGCAATGGGGATCCGGATCCCGAATGAGACGTTCAACTTGGTGAATTTTGCGCCACCGCGATTCTCGGCCGGGTGTGGAAAAATCGATTTGTATCTTGGGTCTATTTCTTTTCCCTCGTTGGGCCGTTTTACCGATTTGTTGCAACAACTGGGCACGTCCGCCGTCTTGGGGTTTGCGTTCCAATTGGCGCTGATGGAGCTGTGTCAGCCTTGTGAAAACATCATTTCGAAGTTGGAGGCGGCGGCGCGGGCGATTAACGCGGCCGGCCGGCTCTCTCCCTGCCAAATTGGTGGAGAACTGGCAAAGCTTGCGAGGGGCCAACCTAACCAGATTTCGTCGGTGGCGACGAAGATTCAAGATTCGGTGAAGGAAGTGGGCGTGGCCGGTGGTGCGTTGATGGACTATTGGGCTGGTCAAGACGCGGAGCGTACCCAAACCACACAGCAGGCAGCCACAGCGTTGGATGGGACACCCGAAGACCCGAAGGGGAATCTTGTCTATCAGGCGCTTATTGAATCTGGTTGGGCGGTGGATGATGCCAAGATGATGCAGAGTGTGATGGGGACGGTGTATGTCGGGGCTGATGGAGTGCCAGCGCAGTTACCCCCGACGATTCGTCTGTCGGATTTGATCAATGCGGATGGAACGACCACGGTTGTGCGATTGCTTGATTGTGGTCCAGCTGATGCGGTGAGGTGTTTGGCTCCGTTCGAGACGGATGTCACAAATTTGGTGGGTACACAGCTGCGGGCGGAACGGATGTATGACACCATTGTGCAGAAATTGACGGTCGATGGGGTTGCATTGACCCCAGTCGAGAGAGATTTGATCGATAAATCTCCCATTCCGCTCTATCGGTTGCTGGTGGGATACTCGACGAAACCCGGTCAGACGGAGGTACTCAAGGCCCAAGTTGGAGCCTTGCTCGGAGCACAGTTTGCGTGGGGATGGATTGATCGGGCACTCAAAGAAATCGAGAAACAGTCGGCCCGTTGGGCGCAGAAACAGGTTGGGTTTCCTGCCGACGTGAACGAATTCTATAAACAAGCGTATGCCGTCCGATCAGCGGCTCATGGGGAAGTGATGTACGAATTAGAGCGGTTGGGACATGGACCGGCGTTTACCTATTATTCAACGCAGACGTTAAAGAAGGCGTTGGCGCGACCGGAGCGGAAAAAGCATAACGTTCAATAAGCGTGGAGCACCCCTACGATGTGGCCAATTAACACATTTGGAAGTGGCGATGTGTTGTCGGATGTGATCCGTGCCATCGTCTTTTTAATGGGTGGGGGGTATGAAAGTTTGCTGCGCTTAGGGATGGTCTGTTTAGTGTTTGGGGGCATTGTGTCATTCCTCGGCCGTGGCCGGATTCAGTGGCAATGGGTCTTTGGTGCGATCGTTATTCTGGCGGTGACGCTCAATATCAGAATGACCGTCCTCGTGCATGATTTAGTGAATCCGGGAGTACCAGATCAGGTCATTGGGAATGTCCCGTTGGCGGTGGCGTTTCCGGCCTACATGACCTCCGAAATCAGTTATCAAACGATGGTGGGTGTTGAGACGACGTTTGGGTTGCCGGCGGAGTATCGGGTGGTCAATTCGTCCATTGGTCGAGGGTTTTTCGACATGCAGAAGACGATGATGCAGGAAATCATCCCTGGGGATCTGCAAGCGAATGTGACCAATTATCTGAAGGATTGTGTGTTCCGGGAGATTGAGCTGAATCGGTTGCAACGTGAACCTATTTTGAATTCTCCGAATATGGTCACGGCAATTGCGGTCACGAACGCTGCTTTGCCGATTGTCGAGATTCGACTGGGGAATCAGTTTGCGCAGAGCACTTGTCCAGAGATGTACGATCGCTGGATTGTCAATGGGCTGGCGAATGGTGAGCCCGATTACGATGAGACGATGCGGCAATTTCGTGCTGTGTTGGGCGTCCTGGATATGCCCGATGGAGAATTAACGCCGGTGCAGGCCTTTATCACGAATATCATGGGGAGCGGGCAGGGTCCTCGCGCACTCATCAATAATGTGTTGTTACGCGAGCGGTGGAAGGATGCGGATCGGCAATCTGCTGAAGAGGGGAACGATACCGCCAGTGCGGTTGTGCAAATGACGAAATCCATTACAGCCGATATTAAGAATCAAGCGTATGCGGATTCGTTGATATCGGCTCGGTTTGTTCCCTTGATGCGGACCGTTTCGGAGAGTGTGGTGTATCTTTTGACGCCGCTCATGTTGGCGTTAGCCATGAGTCCTGCCATGTTTGCGACCATCCGCGGATTGGTATTGGGGTATGGATGGCTCTTTATGTGGATCCCCATGTACGCGATCTTGAACTTTGTGGTGTATCAGTATGGGGTTCAACAGATGGCGCAGATTACCGTGGGGCTGATTTCATTCAATTCGTTTGACGACTATTCCAATGTCTTGATTGGCCTGAATACGTTTTCAGGGCGGCTGATCTGGGCGGTTCCGACCTTGGCGACGGTCGCGGCGTATGGGATGAGCTCGTTGGCTTCGGCGGTGACAGGGGCTACAGCAGGGGCGCAATCGGCTGCGGCGCATGAGGCGTCGCAGTATGCCCATGGGGATGGGAAGTACGTGGAGCCCGGACAGCATTTGAAGGAGGAGCACTCCCCGATGGTGCAAGATGCGTCGGGTGGGTTCCATGCTGGGTCCAGTTACTTTCGTGGTGGTACTGGCACGATGATGCATCATCAAGGGGGCAATACGAGTGTTGGGTATGGTGACGGGAGCTCGATGACGGTGAGCCGGGATGGCATGACGAAGCAGTACCATGGTCCCGAGGGCTCATGGAGCAAGCACGGTGATGAGTATATGGGAGGGGTGTGGCGTCAACCGGTTCAGGGTGCTGATGGTCAGATGCACTCGGCTCAATTTGAGGTGTCGGGGGATCATGTCGACGTGTCGTATATGGGCCGTGACGGCAATAATGTCCAACATGACTACCGCGAGACCTGGAATCAGCGCATGAACCAACAGAAGTCGCTCAGCGATACCTGGTCGGAAGGGGGGTTCACCAAAGAACTTCGCACGCAAGGGGATCATCAACAGTTATTTACGGCAGTCGGGACTGCGGCCGTGCCGATGAGCGTCAATGGGCGAACCGAGACTGTCATGGCGGATGTGACAGCCAGTTTTTCACGCCCCTCAGCCGATTCTCCGTGGAGTGGTGGGGTGATGACCGCGCATTCAACGGAGCACGGTGAACATCGGTATGCGTTGAGCAATGTCGGACTGAATGACCAAGGCATGCCGGATTTCTCCAAAGGGATGACCGTGACGAGTAGTGATGGGACGAATTTACACACGCAACATAGTTCCGAGCATGGGCTGATGACGACGACCACAGAGGGGAATGCTGGAGAACTGACACGATCGTATTCAGGGGCTTCACACGTTGAGGTGTTTCATGCTGATGGCTCTCATGAGACGTTAGCGGGTGTGGTGCATGGTCAGGGTGGGGTGGCCGCCGATGGGAGTGGGCAACCATTTCAATCGTCGTTCACGGTGGATAAAGATGGCTACCGTGGTGAGCTTCGTGGAGAGATGTCGTACAACCCACAGCAAGGGCGCTGGGAGATGCATGCTCCCACTGAGGATTGGTCCGCACGGTTAGAAGCGCATTCCTCAGGGATGATGATGCAGGTCGACGATCTGCAGTTGGTTGGCGGACATCTTCAGAAGTATGGGGGGCGGGATAGTCAGAACTGGAGTTATAACGGTCCGGTGATTGATGGGAATAATGTCGTATCCAGAGGCCATGTTGAATCCAAAGACGGTCAGGTCTTCTTTTCTGATTTGGATCATGGGGGGACACAACGCGTCATTGGCGATGGTGGCCGGCAGTTGACGTTGAGAAACAATCCAGGGTCGTCGGATTACACCTATGATGAAACTTTGACTGCCCCGGCATGGCTAGACGATGGACATGGGAATTTAAAGTCGATTGGGCAAACCCATTTTACGTCGCATGGGCATGCGACGGTGGATCCGGAGAAGTCAGGGTCGCTGTTTGATCGTTTGATTCGGACACCGGATACCACGACGGCCGTTAATAGAGGTGCGTTTGGTGAACGCTCATTGGCGGTCTCGATGGAACCGCGGCCGTTGAGTGAATTGCCTGTGGGGAGTGGAAAGTTGACTCTGGATGGACTTGGATCTGATGGGTCATCTGAGCTAAAGGGGGGAGAGGGAACTGGGTACGTGATTTCTGCTGGAGCAGGGTCACAGAAGTTTAATGCAATCGAGACCGTGCAAAATGTGCAAGGAGCTGATGGGCAGAAAAGCACACAGAGATTTATGGAAGACCAGAGTCGGCATGTCGTTTCAGGTGCTGTTTCTGGTGTGGTTGATAAACGGGTTGCCGACCACGCTGGCAATCTCCATTCGTCGACTCTTGGTCGAGGCGGAGACGGCACAGGCGACTGGCGGATGTTGACGAGCGAGACCTCGAATCGGAACAGTTTTTCAGGATCGTTTCTTGTTCCTGGGTTGGACGGACAGGGCACAGCCCGTGTCGCAGGGGGGATCGAGATGTCTCCAGAAGGGGATATCGTCAGTATGCATTTCACAAACACCGCAACGGGAAAACAGATCGGGTATCACGAAGGTGAGCGGGGGCCGGTGTTTAGGGTTGGGGATGTAGAGGCAGACCCCAAAAACCCAGGTCAGTTTAGGTTAACCAATGAGCGTGAAGTGAGTCACCGTGAAGCAGAATCGGCTGGTGGGTTTGTCGTTCGTGATGTCCTGAATCAGGCAGGTGAGCGGATTTGGAGTGAGGGGCATAAAGGAATTGAGCGTCGTGATAGTCGCGCCTATATGCTCAATACAAAAATTGATGAATCTTCGACGTTGGTTTCGAAAGGACAGCAGTCATTGGAAGCCTTGGGGCTGTCAGATGCATTTGACCCGGATAAACCAGGTCATTGGAAGGAAGCAGCTCAAGCTGCAGAAGGGGTGAGACTTGGTTGGCAGGTGACTATGGATGCTACGCGGTTTGGTCGTTTTCAGCGATCTGCGGAAAAGATCTCTGGTGGTAGCCCCCGTCCCTATGATCCTCAGGCCCCTGTTGATCCTGAACAGCGAGGGATCTATGATAAGTTAACAAGTATGCGAGAAGAGTTTAAGCGTCAGCGAGGGATATCTAGCGGCACTTCACGGAGGTAGGTGACCATGCTGAACTGGCTTTCCACGATCCGGCAGTATATCCGTGGGGCATGGCATATTCTCGGTCAGCTGCCGGGGCAAGATAACGACGATTTCGAGCGACTAGGCTGGGCGAGTGACTATCAGCGAGAGTTTCTTGATCCTGATCACAGTCAGAATCCTCGTGATTGACCAGTAAAGTAGGTTAGCAGAAATATGAAATCGATGACTCGGGTGATGGTTGTAATTGTCTGCTTCTTTGTTGGTCTCTCTTGGTCTGGGTCTCTGGCCGCGGCTGAGACAGAAGGAAATGCTAAGGGAAAATGGTTGGGACGTTATGTGGGGGCTCAGATTCCTGGCTATCAGGTTGTTCGATCTGAAGTTCTCACAATAGGCGCTTGGGGTTCTGCAGACAATCTTCTACGTGACGAGGGTAAGCAGCCATTAGGTGTTGAGCTAGATGAAATATGTCGAGATAAAAATAGGAAAGGGATTGGCATTGTGAATTATCGGACAACTTCTGCTTTGGGAGCGGTCCCTGGTCCAGCATCGGCTCCGAATACGTATATCGGCAATGGAATGTACAGGGAAGCTTATGGCGATTGTGTACTTGAAGCTACTCCGCTTGCCCGTTAGTTGGTCTGTGGCACAGAGCGGCTGACGTATTTATGCAGGATACTGGCGATCAGGCTTTGATAGGGCAGGCCTTCCTCGGCGGCGCGCCGCTTCAGCATTTCAAGATCAGCGGTCGATAAACGGATATTGATTCGGGCGTCTTTGCGCATGTAGCGTCGGGCGGCGTCCATGGCTTCTTTTCTTGCTATAGCTTGATTCTTCACCGGCCTGAAGGCGCCGCGCTCGTAATCCGCGACTACCTGATCCTCGTCCTTATCCAGCAGAAGTTTCTTTTTCATGTGGCGCGTCCTTTCTCGTGATGTCTGGTGGCCTTTCGGCTGGGATAGATCGTCTTTAAGAAAAGCGTTCGGTGTTCTCTCACGACTGGGACGATGTATATGTACCCATTCACATCGACTTCATAGAGCAACTGGTGAGGATAGCGCTCGCGATCGTGGTGTTCCAGCACCTGAACGAGATGGCCGCTTTCAATGAGGGCGATGATCTGCTCGAAGCTGATCCCTCGTTCTTGTATGAGCCAGGCATTCTTGTCCGGGTCGAAGGCATATTCCCATGATTCCATGTCTGATAACCCTATGACAATGTGTGCCGAATGTCAACACAATGTCCGTTTGCGGTTCACGGTGTGAGGATGGCTCTTACTTATAGTGTTGGCGTTGAAGGAGAAGGGCTAATTCGCCGAGATCATCAATTCTGATGATGTGCTGCTCGCCGTTCTTTACGAAGAGGACTGTGATTTCGTACGGGGACTCTTCTTCTTTTCTTCCTTGAATGAGCATTGTTGGTGGTGCGAGACGAGCGGTCTTCACCGTTGACCCATCCTCGATTCTTCCTGTTAGTTGGATCTTCTGTTCATCCACAATTGCGTTGTGCGATCGAGTGTTTGGCAGGACTGAGAACCCGAGTTGAAGGAGCTGCATGCGGATCATGTGCTCCAGGTAGGGCGAGGTGTGTGCTTCGTCCACTTGGAATACGGGGTTGGGCGGGAGCTGTAGTGCTCGTATGCGTGAGTTAGGGTGACTGGGGTTGAGGGTGATCTCTTGTGTTTCGATGATCTGGTTGGCCACTGAGATGGTGAGGACGCCGGCGAGCGTACGTTGCACGAGGCCTCGAACGGTGGCTCGTCCATCGATGCCGGTCAAGGTGTGGATCACGTCCTCTGTGTCATGTGAACGGAAGGTGATCTCGGCGCCGGCGACAGGGGATTCGGACAATCGGTGTACTTGTTGTCGATGGTCAATCATGTGGGTGGGAACGGTATTGCGTAACGGTTCCATAGCCAGGAGCCGCATACAGCCGACCTCGCGCAGGATGTTGGCGCTCTCTCGAGAAGAGAGGACGGATGCGATTAAACCGGCCGGACATTGTGTCAGGCCGTTCAGAGGGGCCAGGGGCCAGAAAAGGTAGCGACGTGCTGCCTGTTGCTGGACCGTGTGAACTTGCTCGACGTCATCGAATTGTTGCGTGACTTGTATGGTCCAATGGTCTTTGGTGGCATTGGGTGTCAGCTGCACGTGCGGGGAGCTGTGGGGAAGTCGCTCGATCGGGAGGCGAGACGTTGAGGGTGTTCCAGTAGGCGAGGTCAGGAGTGTTTGACAGCCAGATAAGAAAATAAGGATGGCGGCAACCAGCATCTTCATCGGCGTTCCTCGATCATGAGACCACGACGGACTGCGAGGCCGTCACCAGTGAGCAACTGTGTGAGTTGTGCACGCAAGGTACTGGCGACGTCAGGAGTGAGGCCAGCTCGTCCTTCGAGGGTGAATTGTCCAAGGACAAGTCCTGTTTCGATCGAGCTGGCGGTGGCCACAAGTAAGTGTGTGGTTTCGGTCATGCGCGTGCTCGTAAGGGAGAGGAGTACAGTGGCTCCGGTCCAATGGCCGATGGAATTAGAGGTCCCTTCTTGGAACAGCGGTGAAACCTCCTGGTTTTGAGCTGCATATAGCGAGGTGGCAGTGGTTCCGCGGGTAACGCTGGGTAAACCCAGTTCAGTGAGGAGGGTTTGGGTCAGTGATGTTAGCGCAGGGTCCTGGGTCTCCAGGCGAATCCGAAGCGATGTTGGCCAGTCTGAAGCAGGTCTGCGGATCAGATCAGATTCAAGGGCCGTTTTTAGCGTGGAGGGGCTGATTGAAATGGGGGTCGTGATGGTGAGTCCGTCAGTGGTATGGAGGGTGATCTCCAATTGGCCTTGGCGGAGGGTATCGGGCTGATGGGTCCGGAGAAGGACGGCCGCGACCTCGCGTAACCGGATATCGAGTGTTGGGGACATCTTGGTGATCACATATTCTGTTCCGACCGGATCGAACTGCTTATGCATCCAGCGGAGTTGGAGACGTCCGTCGGTGAGTGGACGAATGACTCGTTGGGAGACGCGTGTGACGTCATGTGTGGGTCCTGGTTGGGTCTGCCAGTGTGGGGTCGTAGGATCCAAGCCTAGCAGTGGCGCGACACAGAGCCCTTTAATGTAGTGCCACGTGGGTTCCGCTTGATCCAATAGTCCGACCACCCGAATCATCCTGATAAAGACGTGAGCGAGAATGCTGCCCGGGCAGGTAAGGACGGTGCCAGCGGTGTACCCGACCTGGGCTGCTGAATTCTTTGCTGGTGCATAGACCCAGCCCTTCCAATATTCCTGTTCCGTGACGTGCTCTCGGTCGATCCATTCTTGGGTCGCTGAGACTTGCCATCCCAATCCATCAGAGTGGGTGATCACGTGCAGACTCGGCCGGCTTGCTGGTTCTGTCCCGGCCGGGGTGCGTTCGATGTGCGAAGGGGCAAGCTCCATAGGCACAAAGTACGAATTGGCGCATCCGGTGAGGAGGGTGAGCCAGGCGAGGAGAGACCACTTGTAGCGCAGTCTGTGTGGCATCAGAGCTCTATTACGCGAGAGATCGTAATAAGACTGTGTATGCCAGAGAAGCAGGGCGGTCGCAAGGGAATCCAAGGGATGGTGGGGCAATGCTGATACGGACACTGATGGTAGGGATCACGATCTTGTGGGGGATCTGGGCGATTCCGGTGTGGGCACAGTCACCGTTGGGACCGGAGCGGTGGATGGTGGCCTCCGGGATGGGGGGGTGTGGGGAGGTGTTTTCAATAGTGGGTGAGGTCAGCGACCTCCCGAAGTGGTCCGGTCCGGAAGAGTTCGTCAATGCACTGCGGGGTAAAGGGTATCAAGTCAGTACGGTGACGGCGGAGTACGAAGGGCGATATTTGGTGAAAGTGGTGGTTCCCGCCCGTCATGTCGATACGGTTTTCCTACCGTTGAGTCTGTGCCGAAAGATGTTTCAAGAGGAGCTTGATCGGAAGCGCCGATAGGGGCCTTCAACTTCGCGAGCGTAATACTAAGTATGGCGTTCGATAAGGTCGGTCATTTTGTGTTGGGCCAGGTGGTCAAAGCAAATCCTGACAAGCCTGGCTATTTGACGTTGATAGGAGGCACGGACCGGATGGCGGTGCTGCCTCGGGTCTGTGCGGATGGTCCCTACCGGGTTGGAGACCGGTTTTATGCCTGTATCAAATCCGTGGAGGGACCGTATCCGATTGTCTCCCAACGATCGGGCCATTTTATTCGCCGCGTCGCTGAACTGTTGTTTGCCCCGGTGATCGCGGAGGGGCGTGTGGATGTGAAGGCGGTGGGGACAGTTCAGCATGCGGAGTTCGTCAAGATTGCTGTGGGATCACCGACGGGAGATGACCCCATCAGGTTATGCCTGCCGTATTTGCGAGAGTTTGGATCCTATTCGCGGTTACGTCCGTGTTTGGTGCTCTACAGTGCATCCCCCGAAGAATTTATCAAACAAGCGTTGTTGCCGGCTCCCCTTGGTGAGGTGAAAGGAATCACGGTCGACCGTCGTGCCCATGAGGCTGAGGTCCGTGTCCCGGCAGCAGTGATGCCACGATTTCTTGGGAAGGCTGGCTTGAATGTGGCCGTCGCAGGCCGAGTTACCGGGTTTTCGATTCGGTTGGCCAGCTTATAGGAGGACTATGAATAATCAGTCACCACAGAGTTCCGGTTCACCGAAACACGACAATGGGGCTGCCGCCAACGCGAAACGCAAAAAGAAAACGCCTGAGGAGCGGATCGCGCTCAACCGGGAGCTCCTGCAGCAGTATGGCAGTCTCATTGTACTGCCACGATCATTTGAAGGTCGCATTCTCATTCGCATGGTGTACCCACTCAATAAGGCGATCCCGCGGTTACGGCGAGATTTGGGTGTCACTCGTACTGTAGCGGAAGTCTTAGCACTCCTGGAACCTATTCAAACGTGGAGTAAGCAAGCGGCCGAATGGCTCCGGGCTTCTGGTGGCGAGCTCGTGTTGCTCACACCGGCGTTAGGAGAATCACTGGTGGAACGGAAACGGATGGTCGCTGACCCACGTGCACATGTGGTGGTTCCTCAAACGGAAGAAGTCCGTGCAGTGGTTGAACAGATCATTCGGATGGATCGCGTCTTGGTTGTGTTGCGCACGATCAGCATGGAGCAGCTCCGTAGCGACTCGCGTCTATCCGAAGCGCTCACGTTGGTACGGGAGTTAGATCGGGTGGTGCGTGGAGTGTGTGCGACGGTGGACGTGGATTATTACGAGCCGCGTGAACTCCGTGAGCCTCAAAAACCTCGAGTGGCAAAGATTGGTGCTGAGTTGGAAATAACGTCGAAGGATGACGTCACGATCGGGTCAACAGGTTCGAGTAATGGTCGGCCGAGAGTTGTGCATCGAGGAGCGTCTACATAGGGGGCGGGAGCACCCTGAACTTTGTAAGGAGGATTCTATGCAGGTTGCTATGAAGATGATGATGACGGGGGTTCTGTGTGCTGGGGCGTTGAGCGGGTGTGTGTCCAAATCCGCGTACGATCAACAAGTGGAGCAGAACGAGCATTTGAGGTACGTGAAGACAGAACAGGATATCGAACGGGACGGGTTGTCGTCTGATGTGCAGGCCTTGCATCGAGCCTACTCGCAGCACTCACTTCGTGTCACCGGGTTGGAGTCGACGGTTCAACAAACCTTGGTGGATGTGAAGGCGCTGCAAGCTCGACTGACTACCGTGAGTCAGGAATTGGCTCTTCAGCGGGTGGAGTTTGGCAAATTCACGGGCCAGTCTCAAGAAACGTTGGAGTTGCTTCGCACAATGAGTGAACAGCAACAAGCGATGAATGGAACGATCTCGGGGTTGGGCGCTAAGGTCGAAGTGTTACGGAAGCAGGCGCAGGCGGTTGCAAAACTCTCTCGGCCGGCTGAGACGAGTGACGCCAACAAACATGAAGTTGGCTCTGAGTCGGATGGAAAAGGGAAGGGGAAGGGGGCTGTTGAGCGGGCATTGGAGCAGAAACTCGGGCAGGCTTCGACTGTTGTGCCGCCATCGAAAGTCATCAGTCCAAAATTGGAGCCATCTCCTGTGACTCCTGCCACGGTGACTACTGGTAGTTCTCCGGTTACGGGGAGTGTGGGGGAGAATCCTTCTGTGGTTGTCCCTGCAACGGTCTCCCAAGCTCCTGTTGTCCCCACCGCTCCAGTGACTGGGACAGATGGTGCGGTGACTGGTCCGAAGGATGGGGCTCCATCGGCAGCCGTCGCGGTTAAGCCTGCTGAGGTGACGACCCCTCCGACCACATCAGCACAGGTGACGGATAATGGTGGGCAATCGCCGCTGTTGACGACTTCGACGGTGGCTGTGCAACCAGCTACGAAGCAATCGTGGACGGATTGGGCCAAAGAAAAGATTGGCTGGAAGAAGCCCGTGCAAACCGCGGCACAGGCACCGGAAGTTGGAGAGAAACGCTAGACATAAGGGAATACGAGCAGGCGGAGAGGCGGTGGTGATGGTGCGGCGCATTCTGACGGTGATGATCGTTATGGCTGGAATCGTACCGGTCACAGGGATAGCTCTTGCTCAAGTATCTTGTAGCGGGATTACCGATCCCCTGCAGAAAGCTCGCTGTGCGATGGGGAATATCCAGTCGACCGGCGCGCTGGATCGAGGGACGGTGAGCGGCCGACAGGGGGCGGTGCCACAGTATGGTGGGACCTCGGGGTGTATGGACGCCTCCTGCGCCGGTTCATCTGCCTCTGGGTACTATTCCGACACAGGTGATGTCTCGGGCTTAAATAATGCGGCGGGAAATGCCGCGGCGTCGAACCCGAATGCGTCCCGAGTGCAACAAATGGGGGTGGATGCTGGAGGGTGGAATTTAACGACAAGCGCTCCTGTGACCACGGCCAATACGACTGCGAGTTCGATCACTCCGAATCCCAATGTCAGCACCTGTACGGATGTGACGATTTGCGTGTCCTGGACACAGGCCCCGCCGTCGACACAAACCTGTAATCGGCCAGGGAGTGGTCAACTGACCTGTCAAATTCAGGTGACGAATAGCATCAGGGAAGTCCCGATCACGGGAGGCCCGGGCGGGTCGGCTGGTTTCTGTGTCGATCATTATATGTATGTCCGGGTTCTGAATCCGTCCCCGGACAGTTATGTCATGCAGTGGTTGGGCACTGGTCCCGGTGGAGTATTTGGTGAAAATTGCGGGGGGATCGGTTGGCGGACCTTTGCCAGCTTTTCTTTCACGCCACCCACGCTTGATCCCGATGAGCAAATTGTCCTCGTCAACTTCAGTGTCAATGTGTCGATCGGTGGGCAATGTGGTGGGACCTCGTTCTCGATTTCATCGGGCCAGGTGCTCGCCATTGTGTGTGGAGCGTCAGGAGCGCAATCAGGGAGCGTTCAAGCTACGAGTTGGAGAAAGTCGTGGGTCATTCGGAAAGACGTGATCAACGATCAGTGCGCCGGAGTTCGTGCGTCCGGGTGGGTACGGATGTCCTCCGTGGTTCTTGATGATGCCCCCCGAACGGTGACGCTCAGTGACGGGACCGTCCAGACGCTTCTCCCGCCAACGGTGGCGCCGGCGAGTGGGGCATGGGTACGTGAAGAACAATGGGGCTTTTCGAGTTTGACAACGGACACCTGTGCCCCGTTGTTGCAGGCGGGGTGCTTTGATGTGGCCTCCACCTGTACGACCCCCATCCCGGGCGGATGCGATACCTACTCGGTGACGGTGCAGTGTGGAGGTGGCACCGTCTGTGCGCAACAAACTGTGGTGCAACAATGCACTTCCTGTGGCGCACCAGGGAGTTATGTCCCGTTTTGCATGGATACGAGCACCCCGCCGAATCAGAACTTCCAGATTGCCGCGACAATGTTGGCGATGGTCCAAGCGGTGCAGGATGATTTCGATAAGGATCAATTACGGATTTTCACAGGTACACCGAAGGCCTGCTCGTATTCCACGTTGGGAACCTTGATTATCGATTGTTGTGCGGACGATCCCGATCGAATGTTGGGGACGTGTACCGATGTGGAAATATCATTGGCTGGTGATAAGCGGGCGCAGCAGGTGGTCTTGGTCGGGAACCATTGTATTGAGTGGTGGAGTGTGGGGTTTGCTCAGATTTGCGCGCGCCGGGCTGATGTGTATTGTACCTTCCGCTCAAAATTAGCACGGATTATCCAGGAACAAGGGAAACCGCAGTTGGGGCAGAATTTCGGGACACCCGATGCCCCCGATTGTGATGGGTTTACGTTGAACGAATTCGCAGCGCTGAACTTCCAGACGATGGATTTCACAGAATACTTCTCGTCGATCACCACAAACTATGATCAAGCCGCCGTCGCGGAATCGTTGCGTCAAAAAGCCTGTGCTATGAATCCGGGCGCGCCAGGCTGCTGAGATTAGAGGAGGGCACGATGCTGTCAGAGGACCGACCCTATTTACCCATGTTCACCCTCGGGGAGTCTGGAATTTATAGCATCAACAATGAACCGCAACTCTGTGAACCCTTAGGCTTGGTCTTTGTTCATAAAACGCAGGGGATGGGCTGGTTGCGGGACATCATGGCACGGGTGCGAGATTTTATCGGGGGCGGAGTCCGGAGCTACGATAAGCCGGTGCAGAATTATCTGATTCTCCCTGCCCTCCGTGAGCTCAGTGACATGGCATATGAGAAGTATGGAAATCCAACGGCTATCATGGGACTCGATTTCCAAGTGGAAACAGTTTCGGCTAAGGGGATGTCGATGAAAAGTATTACCGTTCGAGGGACCGCGGTACGGTGGTGTGTCGTGGAAGGTCTTCCGGTGATAGCTGCGAAGCCACTGCCGGTACAGGTAATGCTTCCGGCTGTGGCTTAGGCCAAAGAGTTCGGAACATGAGGGAGCGCGAGATGCGATGGTGGCTGGTGTTTGGCACCATTGTGATTGTGGTGAGCATCCCGTCGCTTGGTGTGGCAAAAGGAGAGAAGCAGACTATGCGCACGCAGGTGGAGGGAGGTTCACACCCATTTCATGCCTGTCTTGAAGAAGCCGCCACTGCCTATCAGCTTCCCTCGACACTACTGCGAGCGATTGTTCAGGTCGAGAATGGGAATTGGGACCCGCTGGCGGTGTCGGTGAACCAGCATGGTAAGGGCATTCGCCAAACAGTCCGTTCAATGAACGACGCTATTTCATTGGTCACGCGACTGTGGAAACAGAATGTGAACTTTGATGTGGGGCTAGGCCAAGTCAATACGCGGAATATGGAGCGATACCGTATACATCCGATCTCTCTCCTCGATGGCTGTGCCAACCTGAAAGTGTCGGCTCGAATCCTCAGGGAATCGATCGAGCGTCATGGGTATAACTGGCGTGCGATCGAACGGTATAACGGGATCAATCCGCAATATCCCTGGAGAGTCAAGAAGGCCCTCGACCAACTCCGTTGAGAGAGGAATGACGATGGGACATTGGTATGCCGGTCACGTCGTGCGATCGGGAGTGCGCCGATTGATTCAGTTATTGGAGAAGTCTGGCGCCTCGGACATCCGGCGGATGGCGGATGAGTATGTGGTCTGGCACGGACAAGAAGAATGGATCCCAATGATACGGACCTGTGCCGGGGTGCGGCAGGTGCTGCCCCTGAGCATGGAGGAGGTTGCAGGATTGCAAATGGAGCGTGTCATGCCGTCGTGCCCTGAGATTGGGGAAACGGTCCGTGTGCCGTGCGGAGCGATGCATGTCGTGGGGCGGATAGATCAGATTAGCGATGGGAAAGCCACTATTGTCACAGCCTTGTTTGGCCGGCCGACCAAAATGGTGGTGGCTCAGGAGCAAGTCCAGGCCGTGGAATTGCCGGAGGCGTGGCGATGAGCCGCTGGGTGCATACGGTACTCGATCGGATCCGGCAATCCCTACTGGTCCGCCTGCCGCAAAAGATGGCGACGTCGGTGAAATGGATGCCGCTCGTCAAACCTTCTCCACTCGTGATTGCGTTAGAGGATTTGGCCCCCGTCTGGTTACGGCATAATCAAGACTTTCGATCAGCTCATGGGAGTGGCTTGCGTCCTATTGGGACACCGGCGGTCACGATGGAGGAAGCCCTGGCGCCGGCAGGGGCGACCGTGGTCTCGGCGATCCTTCGTGGACGTGAGGAGGTGGCATCGCCTGGAAAGGAACCGGTTGTGGTGAGTGCAGTGCCAGCGGTGGTAGCGCCAAGGACGCCCATCACGAAACGCGCGGCCGCATCCATCTTATTGCGGGACTTTATCCTGCCGTATCAGGGTCTCCTTGAGCGGCAGCAAGTTCTGGGGCCGTTGGTGACGATGATTGACGTGTTGGAAGAATATGGAGATTGCCCGTCGGTGGTGTTGGAGGCCAAAACGCAAGATGAAGAGGTCGCGGATCTCTATTCGATTCGGGATACGCTCGCGCAAGTGAATTTGCGGGATCACACGCAGCGTGTGACGAAACACGGACTGGCCGAATTGATGAGCCATTACAAAGATCCCGAGCCGCTGATTCCCAAGATGCTGATGTCATGTCTTGGGCATGATCTGGGAAAGATTCCGGTCTTTCGAGCCTCTGGTATTTACTCCATGCGCGATCATCCGGCGATCAGCGTCATGAAGATCCGTGAATATTGCGAGAAGGTTGAAATCTTCTGGATCGACGAGGTCTGTGAGGCCATTCAAGGGCATCATCGCTTGGTGAAGGATGCGTTTGCCACGTTACTGAAAGTGGCAGACGGCCGTGCTCGCGAAGAAGAAGTGGCGTATGTGACGAAGACCCTGGAGATCAAACGCTGGGACGATTGGTTTACGACGCCAGAGTTTCTCGCCCTGCTTGAGCCGCTGATCAACATGGGCGGGACGGACAGTACGAAGAAAGGGGAATGGGCGGCGGTGGCGAGTGGCGGGATCGTGTACTGTCAGACGCGGGCGTTGTACGGTGTCGTGAAGGAACTCGCGCGACAGAAGAAAATCGTGGACATTCATTTATTGCGGATGTCCGACCGTGATCAAGTCTTGAATCAACTGGCGGTCGTGTTAGGGATGGCTGGCGTGTTGGCAGAGTCGATCGGAGAAGGGTTTTCCGGACGACGGTATAAGCTCCGCCTGAAGACCAAGAAAGAACTGCCGATTTATGCCGTACCCATTCTGGAATCGGCCTTTGCGACGACGCCCTCAAACCTGGAACAGCGGAAGACAGGGTTTTTTAAGTTGATCGAGGACATCGTTCACTAAGGGATGGGGCCCTTGCTCATGAATATCAGTTTCCACCTGATTCAGCCGGTCTCAGCGAGTTTGTTCGAGTATTTGGACCCGCTGAATTACATGAGCGAAGAGGCGTATCGCCACATGTGGATGAACTTCTTTAACTTGATGTTTCACGGCACTTTGGCCCGGATCGGCGCCGCGCTGTGTCTGTTCTATTCGTTCTGGTACGGGACCTACAAGCAGAAGTTTGGACTCGCGGTGTTGTTCCTCGTCTTTACGACCTGCTTTGCGTATTTTGGGTCGGTGGCTCGCACGTTTGGACTATTGGGAGAATAACCGATGGAAGGTGGAGGGGGAGGGATTGCAGGGAAAGGGAATCCAGGGCCGCTGTTCCCTAGCACCACCCCACGGGCCAAACCGAAAAGCCTCCTCGAGGCGATCTCTGACATTGAGAAGCTGTCGGCGGTCGAACGGACGGGGATGGAGATCCCGCCCCATTTTCTCCTGCTGAACGAGAAGTTTGGGTATTTCGACGTCGGGTTGAAAGGGGCCTGGGCCGACATGTTGGTCAACATCATTTTCACCCCGATCAGTGTGGGGGTGATCGATCGCGTGATTCCGATCTTCGGCACGCATGATCCTACGGTGACCGATCAGGTCTTTTCTCTTCTCATTGGATTGAGCTACACCCTGGGCATCAATATTCTGTTGGCGTTTAACTTAGGCGCGTGCTATTTCGGCAAAGTGTGCCGCAATGCGATCTGGCAATTGTACGGCGGGTTTGTCACTGGCAGTATTCTCAAGATGCTCTTGATCTTCGTGGTGTTTCATTTCCTCTATTGGCGGATTACCCCGGACATCATTTCCAACGTGCTGACATCAACCTATTTTGTGGTTCATGGGATTTTCACCGTGGAACAATGGGATCATCTGTTCTACTTCCTGGTCGACTTTCGCAATCTGCTGTTTAAGTCCGGCATTTTCATTGTGATCAGTACGATGGTGTGTCTCACTCTTCCCGGGATATCCTTCCTGCTTGGCTCGCGACGGGCCCATCGTGAAGATGAAATGCGCCGGCAATATGACGCGATCTAAAGTGGATGGGAAATATGCTGAGACCCACTTCAGCGGGAGGCGTGGCGCTTTCTAACATGGCCGATCAACCTATGATGCGTTCTCACCGGCGGGTGTCGGTGTGTGCACCCATCACCTATCAGGTGGGGAACGAGGAAGGGGAGGGAACCGCATGGAACCTCTCCCGGTGTGGATGCCAATTCACCGGCAACCTCTCCTTACGGGAAGGGACATTCTTCTCGTTCACGCTTAGTCTGTCGACATCGGAACGGGTTTATGTGGCGGCCGCTTGCGTGTGTTGGACGGATGGAACAAACCATGGGGTTGAGTATCTCGTGATCGATGATGAATCGGTCGAGACACTGGCGGCTTTCATCGATCGTGAAGCAGCCGCTGTCAGGAATCGAGACGAATAACACCTGTGGCTATAGCATAGCGGTTCATTGCGCCGCTTCTTTGTCTTCGATACACTTCTCCGTCATGTGTGGACGGTATACCGCAAACTGCGGCGCCGGACGTCATTATTGCACCGCCACAATGTGTGGGAGTGCTACGGGTGAATCATAAATTTGCCTCCTGAAAATACGTGATGCTTCGATGTTGCATGCAATAACTGTCCGGTCATTGCACGTCAAGCGGCGATGGACTTAGCTTCCAAGCTTTCCTAGAATACGCCTCCCTGCGAGGTCCCCATGCCCCTCTCGTTTCGCTCTTATCGTGGTTTCCCCTGTGTAAGGCGCTGTGATGAGTATCTCTGGTATGTGCGTCAAACGACCGCTTTCGACCGAGGCTGTGTGAAAACTCTTACGCAGTTCGATTTTGCATGATTTCAGGGGTCCTCAGACCATTACCCGGCTCGAAATAATCGAATACAGGTCATTCTGAGAGGTCGATTTTCTTTGACGCCAATTCTTTTCGCGTTTTCACACAGCCTCGACCCAAAGCCGACGTCCACGACCGACCGCTATCAGGTGGTCCAATCGTATGATGGCACCATCGGGATCCCAGGGGTGTTAACTTCCCGAACATCCCCACTACACCCCCTGTCAAAATCCCCATCTGAAATGCCAGCCCAACGTTGGTCGATTTCTCAAGGAATTTGACTTATGCTGACGCTGTTCCAAAAAGAAATGATTCTGATTGTAATAGTCCGTCCTTCAGCCGGACAAAGGAGTTGAGCCAGAACCAGACACGCCGCACATCGTGGTTGGCGTGCACATAATGGAGGTGTGAGATGGCAACGCAGTCGAAGCTCATTCTGGTGACGGGTGCCACGGGACAACAGGGGGGAGCCGTCGCGACCGCGCTGTTGGCGAAAGGGCAGAAAGTTCGTGTGATGAGTAGAACCCCTGAGAAGGCCTCCGCACTTGCTAAAGCTGGTGCGGAAGTGGTCAAAGGGAATTTGACCAATCCCTCAGATTTGCAGGCGGTGCTCCGAGGCGTGCACGGGGTGTTTGCCATGTCTACCCCTTTCGAGGCAGGGATGGAGGCGGAGGTGCGCCAGGGGGTAATGCTGGCGGATGCCGCGAAGCAGGCTGGCATCACCCATTATGTCTATACGTCCGTCGGGAGTGCGCACCGCAACACGGGCATTCCACACTTTGAGAGTAAGTGGAAGGTGGAGCAGCACATCCGGCAGATTGGATTGCCGGCCACGATTCTGCGGCCCGTATGGTTTATGGAGAATTTCACCACCTTTGCGAAACCGTCTGTGCAAGGGGTCTTGTTGCTGCCCATGAAACCGGCTAGGAAGCTGGCGATGGTCGCGCTCAAGGATATCGGCGCGTTCGGTGCGGCCGCGTTCCTGCGTCCGAACGATTTTCTTGGACAGGCCATTGATTTGGCAGGAGATGACCTCACGATGCCTGAAGCTGCCGCACTGTTGACAAAGGCGATAGGTCGACCAATCCGCTTTCAGGAGTTCCAGATGGAGCAGGCCGAGGCGGCGATGGGTCATGACCTCGCCACGATGTTTCGGTGGTTCAACGAGGTTGGCTACGCGATCAATATGCCTGCGTTGAAACAGCAGTTCGGGATGCCGCTCACCACATTTGTAGAGTGGAGTAAGACGGTCGACTGGGCGAAAGTGTGAATGATAGACACCAAGCAAAGGATCAAAATTTCCCACAGCGTGCGGTCAGGACCGCAACTGGTAGTGAACTGGGAGACTGAAATGACGATCGCCGCTGACCTCTTGCAACGACACTTCCAGACACTCGTCGAAGACAACATGCAATGGCAGACGCTGATCGCCGATGATATTTTGTGGGAACTTGCCTACGCGCCTGCCATCGGCCATCCAGCGCGACTATCGGGAAGGGAGGAGGTGGTGCGTCATGTCACCTGGTTCCTGAGAGCGGTGGAAAATTTCCGTTTCTTCGACCTCAAGGTGTATCCCTTCGCGGATCTGGAAGGGGCAGTCGCCGAAGTCAAGGCGGAGGGGCTCATCAAGCCGACAGGACGAGTCTATCACCAGGATTATGTGCTGTTCCTGCGTGCTAGAGGAGAAATAATTGCGTTCCTACGCGAATATTTCGATCCTACGCGTGCGGCCAAGGCGCTCAATACGCCGATCCTCGATCTCGAACCTTAGTGAGAAACGCACCGACATACGTGATTAATTCAATCCTTACTTGCAACCCCCTATGATCCATAAACAGTTCTTTTAGACCCCTTTGATAGCTACTATTTAGCTTCAACTATATCCATAGAATGGCGTCTCGTTCTTCACAACGTTTTTGACGGGCTTCCAGACAGCCAGTCTTGTCTACCACTATCTTGTCATCAGTCGAGCGGCAGCCTCCGGCAAATCGCTGGTTGCCGCTCATGGTAAATCGGCAAGCAATCTCCTCACACCGACCGAGCCAGACCTCAGTGCGGGATCTTCGCGCCAAGCACGTCGACGTGCTCGATCTGTGGCGGTTCGGCAAGCAACTCGGACGCCTTGGCCATCAGTGCTGCCGCGATTGGGCCAGCCAAATGTGCCTTGCGGCCTGCATCATCAGCAAAGGCATCGAAGATGCCAAACGTCGCCGGTCCCAATCGCAGGGCAAACCAGATCGGCGTCGTGGTTTCCTGATTCGCCAAGGTGAGCCCGTTTTCAAGAAAGCGGGCGACATCCGCTTCTTTTCCTGGTTTGGCTTTCAATCGCACGAACAAAGCAACTTGCACCATGGTAGTCACTCCTATTTGAGGTTAAACCGCGTGAGTGAAATTGTAGGGATGAGTGACGATCTATTCTAGTGGCAGAAGTGACAATTATGGTACAGTTCTCGCCATGCGAATTTATGTGCTCGCTCTGAATGAAGTCTTCGACACCGGCTTAACTACGCTGCTCGACACGTTCGGAACGGCGAACGACTTGGCGGAATCCGCTGGAACACCTTCGACACGTTTCGATGTGACGGTCGTGGGTGTCCGTTCCCGCGTATACACCAGTCACGGGCTGTCTGTGCCTGTACGGTCGGCGGCACGACTTGCGCGCCCGGATGTCGCGCTTGTGCCGGCGCTCGGGGCGAAGATGCCGGACACATTGCGAATTGCGCTTGAACGGCGAGACATCACGGACGCGCAAACACTCCTTCGTCGCTGGTCTGGCAGCGGCGCGCTGGTGGGTGCTGCCTGCACGGGAACATTTGTCCTTGCTGGCACGTCGCTGCTCAACGGCCATCGTGCGACGACATCATGGTGGCTCGCCCCATTCTTTCGTGAACGGTACCCGCATGTCATACTCGACGACTCGCGAATGATCATGAGTTCATCTCGGTTCGTCACCGGCGGCGCAGCGCTGGCACACCTCGATCTGGCATTATGGCTGGTGCGTCGACGCAGTCCCGCGCTGGCGGCGCTGACTGCTCGCTACCTGCTGGTTGACCCACGGCCCTCGCAGGCGGCGTTCATGATTCCCGACCACCTTGCGCACTCAGACCCGCTCGTCGAACGGTTCGAGCGATGGGCACGGAGACAGCTCGCTGATGGTTTCTCGCTCAGCAAAGCGGCTCACGCAGCCGTGACAAGTGAACGCACCTTGGCGCGTCGCCTGCAATCCGTGCTGGGTAAGTCCCCGCTTGCTTATTTTCAGGATCTTCGCGTCGAGCGCGCGGTGCATCTGCTACAAACGAGTACGGCCAGTGTTGATCAGATTGCCGCTCAGGTTGGCTACGCAGACGGAGTGACGCTGCGCACACTCATTCGTCGTAAGATCGGCCGCGGCGTACGCGAGCTACGTGCACGCGACTGATCAAGCCCTTCCCGGAGAGTCGATTGTGCTCATTTTGTGCTCAACCCCATCTCACTCCAACTCATTCCAGCCTACTCAAGCCAAAGTGCGTTTTTTCTCCAACTCTTGGCTCTCATTGGCTCCAGTGAGTTCCAGTTGGCCTGAGTGGGTCTGAGTAGGCTGGAGGTGGATGTCGAAGGCGCTTTCCTAAACCACGGGTTGTACGGGCAAGTCTGTTCCAGAACCATCTGATTGCTGGACGGTGGCGAGGTCTTGGTCACATGAGTTCGAGAACATACAGAAAGACTTGTGGGCAGGTGTCGTGTGCACGGACACGCGTGCGAAGGATCTGTTCTACGATCCTCCTCCCACACCAGCAAACTCATCCCCAATCCAGCCAAGCGTCGCGCAAAGTGGGCACCATCTTTAATGAACGGCAGCTTTCCGGCGCGGAGCGTGCCGTAGCGACTGTCGCGAAGTGGCCGATGGCGATCCTCGACCCAAACCAGTCGATCACCGAATTGAAAAGCAGCCGTTTGCACCACCGGTGAGATAGGATATTGTTCACGATCATTGAAGGTGTGTTACTCGGATAGAAAATGGCAGGTCCGGCTCTTATGCGGATCGGCCTAAACATTGTTAGACGTCGTACAGAATGCGAAGCATAAACACGATTTCCGAATGGCGATGCCATGTGCTTCTGTTGGCTCTTGTCGCGTCAGCGATCTTGTTGCCATTACTTTCTGCGGGTGCCGAGGACTTGAAGACCGAGTTGGTCGAACGCATCACGAAAGAACAGGTTGCTACCTTATTCCCAAGCGCAGCCAAAGAAAATGTGCATACAAACTGGCCTCTTGTGCAGACGGAACTCCGGCAGTTTGGTCTCGGTGACAGTAAGGAAGTCGTCGTCTATGCGCTTGCCACCATTCGTGTCGAAACATCAAACTTCTCGCCGGACCCTGAGCGACCGAGTACCTATTCGAAGACGATCGATCAGCCAAGCTATGCCGGCATCCAAGCCCCGGGAACCGAACGCCCATTTGGCAAGTACGATTCGACCCTGACATTTCGCAAAGACGGAACACCGATCATCAACTTGCACTTGGGCAATTGCTACTACACCGGTATTGATGAAGAGCTGATGCGCTCTCGCCACGGAATGTTACCCCGGACTGAGTGTGAAGACGGAATTCTTTTCCGTGGTCGCGGTTTTGTCCAACTCACTGGCAGGTACAACTACGAGCAGATGCAGAAGCAGATCAAGGACAAAGTGAGCGTCGATATTGTCGAGAATCCTGACGAGGTAAGCAAGCCGGAAGTGGCAGCCAAGATATTGGCCGCGTACTTGTCAAACAACAGGGGCGAGATTGAGCAACTCTTGAACGGGAATAATTTAGCCTCAGCCCGGCGTATTGTGAACAAAGCAGCATTGGGACTGGACGTTTTCTCAACCGCCATCCACAAAGCGAAAATAATTGTTTCGACTGCGGAAAAAGGTGATTCAATGCCACCGTCCACGCCGACAGGCTTGTCTATTCAATAGCGGCTAAAATCCCCGATGCGTGCCGACGCCCAACCCCCGTCGCTCCAGCCGACGTGCTACGGCCTGCGGCCTCCGCACGCGGCTGAGCTCAAACGTTAATGCGATAGGACTGAGGACCGCTTTATTACGGTGCGATCTCGGCGCCGAACTTCCGTTCACAGTCGATCTCCAGCCGCCGCCATCCGACCCAAATCCGACGTCCACGACCGACCGTTATCAGGTGGTTCGCTGAATGACGGCCCCATCGGGATCCCACACTTGCGTCTTAAGTTAACGCCGAGGCCGGGATTTGATTTGAGGACGATTCAGCACCTTCAGCGTTGATGCGCATTTCGCAGTTTATACTATGAAGAACCCCTCCTTTTCAGGAAGGGACTTCCCGCTGGATTAGAGTTGCCTCTCCTCCATCCAGACCGAACGCCTCCAAATCTTCGTGTTTCCTACCAGCATTCTATTAAGTGCCATACCTTGTCAGGCTAAGATGCTATGCTATCCTTAGTGTAACGCCCAGTTTTCTATCTCTCTCGACATCTCGGAAGGCATGAAAGCTAGTACTTGGTTGAAAATCGTTGCGGCCGCGACGGTCTCTGGCCTGGCATTAGGCACGATCTACTTTTCCTATCTAACAGGCCGAGGGTTTATTGAATGGTTGGGCTATCTTGAAGCACCCGATATCGCACGATTGATCCTGGTTTTTGTATTTCCTTCACTGTGTGTCTGGGTTGCCATTGCTCGATATCTCTTCAACAAGCCTCTTTCTGTTTTCCTCCTTATCGGACTTTGCTGGCCGTTTATAGCGCTCTTTGTCGGCGCCAATGTGAATCATGAACCATTGACAACAGGCATCGACTTTTTCCCCATTGTGGACGTGACTATGTTAGTCCTCCTTCTCACGCTAGGCATGATGACTGGCTCGATCATGTATTGGTTGCTCGGGTATCCAGATGGACAAAGCATACCGCTTGCCCTCAACGACAGGGAACAGGAGTGTCATCTCCAGCCTGCAGACAGCCACTACATCCAGTCTCCGCGTCCTTGGGTCTCGTTCTCGCTCAGCCTACTCCCAGGATTAGGACAGTTATATAACGGTGAGTACATCAAGGCAGGGGTGTGTTATCTCGTGTGGATTGGAGGAGCCACATTAGTGAAGTTCTTTATCCTCCTGCATGTTCATTTTAAGCCGCCCTACAATGTCATCGCAGCAGTAACAGCAGCAGGCATCATTTATGTTGGCATCATGGCAGAAGCCCTGGTGACCGCACGCCGGCTGAGGAACGATCCAAGGGCACGCAGTTCGCACCCCTTAAGATGGTTCATCATCCTGGCAGTCGTCTTTCTGGTAAATTTTACTGCGAGGCCGCTTATCAGGACCGCAATCTATAATTTCTACGCTGCCCAGCATCACATTCAAAGTTCTGCCATGGATCCCACCTTGATAGGCGATGACATATTTCTAGTGGATCTCCGCGCATACACAGCTTCCCGTACACCGCAACGCGGAGACATCATCTCGATCCGAATTCCAAACGTAGACGTACCCTATTTTCGGCGGGTTGTCGGTTTACCAGGCGAGACTCTCGCGATCAATCACGATGGGATATGGATCAATGGAACACTGCTCAACGAACGCATCTCGATGCGGCCAACAATATCTCCGATCTCACAGCTCTCCCGTGGCGAAGCTCAAGCCTTTGGGCCAATCGTCGTCCCAGACGGGACAGTGTTTGTGCTAGCGGATAACCTCGCTACTACGTTTGATAGTCGTGAATTTGGACCTATTGCCATGAACCACATTAATGGAAGGGTTGCTGTGATCTATTGGTCCTGGGATGGCATTCAGCAAGACGCACGATGGGAACGCATCGGCCAGATGTTTTCGTCCACCAATCCCTAAGAGTAGCTCGCGATCTCTCCGGATATAAGAGACTGCAGATGCTCAACTGTACCGCTCAAAATCACGAATTCCTGAGCCGAACGCTAAATAGTGCGTGTTTTTCTTGGAAGGCCTATAAATAGGGTCTTTTAGCGATTATGTCAGAGCAAAATACGCACTTGCTCATGACTGGATCAGTAATCAGACCTTCCTTAGTATCCGGATCAAATTACATGTGCGTCAATGCGAACGTAGGAGAGCATGAGATAAGTCGAGCAGGTGGCTGGTTTCAAGTGGAGCAGTTGGCATATAGCACCAGAATGAGTGGCTGATTTGGATCGGAATGACTGACTGGTTTCCTCTGGAATACGTGGCTCATTTTGACCGGAATACGCAGCCAAACCCACTTGCGCCCAACAGAAGGGTGTATGACCGCATTATGGCGGGGCGATCCTGGCGCCGAATTTCCGTACTTGGCCGTTCTTCGACCATCGGTATCCGACCCTTAGCCGGAGTACACGACCGACCGCTACCAGAAGGGAAGGTCTTACGCCGATCCGCATAAGAACCCGTGATCAATGGTCGATGGGCCGCAACTCATTGCACCACCGTCGATGTTGGGATATTGTTCACGATCATTGAAGGTGTGTTACGCGGATAGAACATGGCAGATCCGGTTCTTATGATGGATCCGCCTAAACATTGTTAGGCCGTAACGGAGCGCATTGTGTCTTGGAGCACAGTTGTTCTGACCGCCCTTGGCTTACTGGTGGTTGGCTTGTTTCAAGCAGCCTGGACGCTTATATTCTCACCTAGGTTGTTTCATCGAAATAAGGATTCCATTTCGCTCAATGATCGCATCGACGCAAAGTCACGACGAGACAAGATCGCGGCTTCGGTTTTCTTGCTACTTACGGCACTGTTCTCAATCTGGAATATAAGGGACTCAGCTATGAACGAACCTGCATCGAAGAAAGAGTTCACCGATCTCGCCGCGCGGGTGACAAAGCTGGAGAACGACAGGCCTCCGGGTACGAATGCAGAGATTGACAAGCGTCTGGCCTCGCTTGAGCAGTCACTTTCCAGTGCAAGCCAGCAGGCCAAGGGGCTGGCTACCCGAGAGGATCTCAAGAAGACTCGAAAGGAACTTGAGGAGACGATCGAAAAGATCGTCGCTGAGGTTCAAAAGTTGCGTACAGCCCTGCAGCAACGAGGCCAAGCGCAGGGAGGCTAGTTGCGGCCTAACCCGCGCGTCGAGCCGACGGCCCAAAGCAGTACGAGCGAAGCGAGTACGCTTTGGGTTCTCTCGCTGCGCTCGGCCTCGGCTCACGCGCAGCGTTACGGCGACAGGGGTGAGGACCGCTTTGGGGTGGTGCAATCTCGGCGTCATGAACGGTACAGTTCGTCGATTCCGATAACCTCAATCTCCGCAATTCTCGATCAGACCTCAATCTCCCACGAGACAACACCCCTTAGCTAAACGAGGAGTGAGCAAACGATTCACTCGTTCGCAGATAAGATCTCTGATAGTGTCTTCGCTTTATTGTGGAGTCAGGAACGAATCCAGTCCGCGAGGATCTCCGCTTCCTTTGATAGAAAGTCTTTCTGCTGGATGAAGTTCTCCCGTAATTCCTCAATAGCGGTCGTATTCGCCTTACGGCTTAGGGTGGCAATCGCTCTTGGGTAATATTGGGAGAGGAAGGCGATGGAGTCTATTGTATTCCGTTGGATCGAGGAAAAGGGAAGGCCACACATCGCATATGGGCGTCGATCTTGTCGTTCATAGACGTGATTCTGTGAGGCCCAGAGCGCTACTGGTAATGATTTTCCGAGTTCCCTCTGGAAAAAAGACGTGCCGACTGCCTGGGCCTCTGCCTCTGTCACAGGAAACAAGGTTCCGATATAGGCGCTGGCCCCAGGAAACATAAATCGCTTACTTAATTCATGCCACGATGAGCATGCGTTGTTAAAAACGATCGGCGTACAGCCAGGTGCGAAACCGTGCATCATGGGAAGCCACACGTCATCGCTCATCCGAAGTCCCATGGAGCCGTTAACGCGAATGATCTCTTCGCTTGCTACTCGGTATTTTGCGCGCTCCTGGACATCGCCCATTGCTGACCAGGTGGAGATCGCTGAGCCTACATACAGGGAAGATTTCGCGACCGAATCCGACCAATCAACTCCGTCTAATTCGTGAAAACGACAGAATGTTTGGACGCACACTTTCTCGGTTGTGGGGTCGTATCCAAACCCAACAGCCTCATCGACTACAAGGCATCGAGCAATACCTTCGCTGTCCGTGAATTTATAGGTCACCCGTTTGCCTGAAACATCACCTGCATGCGTCGAAATGACGACAATGTCGAATGGTACAGTCTCGAGCAACATTCGGACATTGTGCACTGTCGCGCGGGGTCCTGCCTGAATACGAACTAGAGTTTGATTCTGTTTCAATGATTCCCGTATTGCCTCGATTTCCGATCCTGCGATGTGATCCGATTGGATCAGCAGCGCTGTCCTTGCGCTCTTGCCAGTACGGGAAGCCGCCCATATCCCTTCCACTATCATGCGTCCCAAATCCGGATATGCGAAGAGATGTGTTGTGGGACGCTCTGGCATGGCCATTCCCCAAGGGAAGCCGTTGGTGATGAACAAAACCTGCTTGTATTCTCGAAAGTCAAAGGCAGGGAGTCTTGTGCGAACGCGATCGCGTATGCAGGCAAATCGCGTTGTGACATTCTCCCCTGATCCGAGGGCATAGATTTCCTCCAGCCATTGATCTTGATCACGATCTGGAAGCTGAGGGACAGTTAAAAAAGATGCATCAGTAGCGAAGGCCAAGTTGCTCCCGGTCACTTCCGCGAGATCCTCCCCTGCCTCGCAGACGATCAACAGGTGAGTTCCACCTGAGACAAAATTGATTGGCGGCGATGTCTCCTCAGCCGTGTCCAGGAACTTCTTCGAGCGACGGGCCAACAGAAGACCAACGCCGAGGTGGTCTCGGCCCCAAGCCAGCTTTTCAGCTGGGCCTTTCGTCCAACCTCTGAGAGCAGATCGCGCCTCTTCTCGAGTGTTGGCGGAAATGAACATGCCGGCCGGCTGGCGCTCAGATAGTGCACAACTTTGATCGGCTGGCAAATTAGCGAATACTACTCGACGAGTTTGAGCCAGCGAGAGGGCATTGGTCCGTCTAATCACTTCGTTTGTGTAGTCAGGTCGAGTCAGACGAGGCCCATCCATGACGGTGAGATAACGCCGAGGACGGGTAAACAGCGATGAAATCTCTGCCGCAAGCCAGGCGTCATCGCCAACGATTGCTACATGTTCGAACGACGGTATGGCAATCATGCAGTTGTGATACTTGAAACGAGAAAAAGAAAGGCTGACTTGTTAGAGTCATCCTGATTCGCACGCGATGACTTGCCTTTAGCTTCACCGTGCAAGAGTAGTATTTATAGCAAGCCGATGCATTAGGTGTAAATCTGAGATGACGGGAATGGTCGCGGGCCCTTACAATAAGTGCAATACCACATGGGAAGAAACTGGCTCAGATAGCCAAACTCAAATGGGTTCAAGTCTTGGAATCGAACATTATGTGTCCCGTCTGCGCGGACAGTGACGGTGCCTGCGACACTTCGCGGAGGGATTTCGTGAGAACTCCCGCTTCAGCGCCGAGCTGTTGTTCGAACGTTGTTCCTACTTGTCAAATCTTTCGGCTGTTTCCCGTCAGGCACTCCTCCTCCGCTACGCTCGGCGGTTACCGGGCAGGTTCATGCGACAGGGCTGAGGACCGCTTTGGGGTGGTGCAATCTCGGCGCCGAATGTCCGCTCTTGGCCGAATGCCGACGGTCGCAAAGTGGAGAGTCAGACGTTCTGTACAATAACCAGTCGGTCATTGCCCAGAAGCAGCTTTGGACTTCGATGTCTGGTTTTCATAGAATAGCCTCCCTGCGAGGCTACTGATGTGTGGACGCTTCACCCAGACGGCTACCCCGGAAGTCATCGCGGAACAGTTTCAGGTTGACGATCCCCCGCTGTTCAAGCCCAACTACAACATCTCCCCAACGCAACGTGTGGCGGTCGTTCGTCTCAATCCTGAGTCTGTGAAACGTGATTGCGTCTTGCTTCGCTGGGGCCTGATTCCTTCTTGGGCCAAGGATGCCAAGATCGGCAACCAGTGTATCAACGCCAAGGGTGAGACCGTGGCCGAGAAACCCGCCTTTCGATCTGCATTCAAGAAGCGGCGATGCCTGGTCATTGCCGACGGGTTCTATGAGTGGCAAAGGTTGGGTGAGCGAAAACAGCCCATCTGGATTGGTCGAAAGGACAAGCGGCCGTTTGCCTTTGCGGGGCTATGGGAACATTGGAAACCCGCTGAAGGCGAGCCGATCGAGACCTGCGCAATTATTACCACGGAGCCCAATGACCTGATGGCGCCAATTCACAATCGGATGCCAGTGATCCTTGCGCCTGCCTCGTATATCCCATGGCTCGATCACACCACACCCGCCGATTCGCTGAAGGCCTTGCTGCGTCCGTATCCCAGTACCGAACTTCAGGCCTATCCAGTCAGTACCCTGGTCAACAACCCGCGGCACAACGCTCCCGCCTGTCTTGAGCCAGCCCAGGCCTAGGGAGTAGACTACAGCCCTTCCTGGCTCTGAGGAACTGTCATGCACATCGATGCCGTCTACGCGCCTGATCTCTCCACCCGCTACAAGCTCCCCGTGTTCCTGGGCCGCCTGCCGGCTGGCTTCCCGTCGCCGGCCGATGATTATCTCGAAGGCAAACTGGATCTCAACCGGCACCTGATTAAGCACCCCGCCGCGACTTTCTTTGTGCGCGTGTCCGGAGACTCGATGCTCGGTGCCGGCATTCATACGGGGGACTTATTGGTTGTGGATCGGTCCCTTGAAGCGGTCGACGGCAATGTGATCGTCGCGGCGCTGGATGGCGAACTCACCGTGAAACGTCTCTCCAAACGGGGCACCGCAGTGCGCCTGCTCCCGGAGAACCGAAACTACCAGCCGATCGAGGTTCAACCGCAGCAAGAGTTTGAAATCTGGGGCGTCGTCACCAACGTCATTCACGCGCTGTAGGGTCCGATGTCTCCAGTCTTGGCCCTCGTCGATTGCAACAACTTCTACGCATCCTGCGAACGAGTGTTTAACCCCAAGCTCGAGCGTCAGCCGGTTGTCGTCCTGTCCAACAATGACGGCTGTGTCGTGGCTCGCTCGAACGAAGCGAAGGCCCTGGGCATCGGGATGGGGGTGCCGGAGTTTCAGATTCGCCCGCTTCTTGACGCGCACGACGTCCAGGTCTTCTCATCGAACTACGCGCTCTACGGGGATATGTCACAGCGCGTGATGGCGTGCCTCGAACAATTCTGTCCGGATCTGGAGAGGTACTCAATCGACGAAGCGTTTCTGGGGTTCTCCGGTTTCGCCTCGCGAAACCTCACGGACTATGGACGTGTCATCCGCGCCACAGTGAAACGCTGGACCGGCATCCCGGTATCGGTGGGGATTGCGGAGACGAAAGTCCTGGCGAAGATCGCCACCAGAATCGCGAAGCGCACTCCCGATGCCGGCAGCGTGGTTGATCTGCGCGCCTGTCCAGATCGAGACGCCCTGCTCAGTCGGATTGCCGTTGAAGATGTCTGGGGCATTGGTCCCAACTATGCTCGGTTCCTTACCCAGCACGGCATTACCACGGCCCTTCAGCTGCGCCAGGCGGATGACCAGTTTATCCGCACGCACATGGGCGTTGTCGGACTGCGCCTGGTGATGGAACTGCGCGGGATGTCCTGCCTGGACGTGGAGCAGTGCCCAGTGCCCAAGCAAGGGATCACCTGCTCGCGGGCCTTCGGAACGATGGTGGGCACGCTGGCGGAGATGGAGGAAGCGGGGTCGAGCTACACGACGCGCGCGGCGGAGAAGCTGCGGGCGGAGCACCTGGCCGCCACCGTGCTGACCGTGTTTCTGCACACGAATCCATTCCAGGATACTCCGCAGTATTACAATGCCCTGACGCGCAAGCTCCCGGTGGCCACGGACAGCACACCTGAACTGATTCGGTCTGCGATAGAGGGCATACGGACGATCTACCGCAAGGGGTTCCTCTACAAGAAGGTCGGGATCATGTTGACGGGACTGGTTCCAGCGAGCCAGGTGCAGACAGACCTTTTCGACCAACACGATCGGGCGCGATCGAAGAAGTTGATGACGGCGCTGGATTCGATCAATAACCGGTTTGGGTCTGGCACGCTGCACTATGCCTCCAACGGAATCACGAAGGCGTGGCGGACGCAGTTTCGTCACAGCTCACCGGCCTACACCACGAGCTGGGATGACCTTCCCATAGTGAAGGCCTAATCGGCATGAGCGATCAGCACCGCCCCAAACGCGAGTCCATGTCGATCGAGGAAGCGACGATCTCCAATATGTGGGAGATTGCGGCAATTGTGGAACTGTTAGAACGGAAAGGGCTCTGTAGCAAGCAAGACTTGTTCGACATCATCGCTGACTTTCGGAAGAAGAATCCCCGCGCCACGATCCCCGAAACCGCGTTTCCTGAGCCGTATGTGCTTTCCCAAACCGAAGAGCAGATCATTGACGACCTGCTCGCCGTGCTCAATCAGCATGGGCTTACGTCGCACCAGGCCACGAACCTGCTGGAACGGCTGGGGCGGATTATTGAAATGGGCCAGCGGTTGGCGAAAGGGACCACACATTAGCAAGGAGGCTTTCATGCTCTCAGTGGTAAAGAAATGGGCGATTGGGTTCGTGGTGATCACATTGCTATTCGGTGTGGTTCCTGTCTTCCCCTTGACTGAAACGACACCCTCGATCCTTCACGCCGCTGAACCCATCGACCTCAACATGGCCACGGCAGACCAACTCAAGGCGCTGCCCGGGATTGGTGATGCCTATTCCGAGAAGATCATCAAGGGCCGACCGTACAAGCGGAAGGATGAACTGGTGCAGAAGAAAGTTGTCCCACAAGCGACGTATGACAAGATCAAGGAGCACGTTGTGGCGAAGCAGAAGTAACCCATTGGCCAACGGGATGGGGCAGCGGATTGCATACTCCTGGTATTAATAGCCATGAAGCAGATCTACCGCATTGATCATGAACCATCATGGACACATTCGTGGTTTGTGACTGTCCAACGGCGGGGCCGGGTCTACCATCGGCATTTTGCCGACAACGTGTACGGCGGGAAGCGGAAGGCCCTTGCCGTAGCAGAGAGGTATCGAAACTGGCTGATTGCCCGCCTGCGACCAATGACCCGGCGAGAAATCTGCCGGATCAAGAAGAAGAACAACCGGTCCGGGATCTCAGGGGTCACAAGAATTGACGCTATGGAGACAGGCCGGGGGCGACCTCGTCACCGACAGTATTGGCTTGCACAATGGCCGATTGGGGGCGGCAAGGCCAAGACTAGAAAGTTTTCGATTACGCGGTACGGCGAACAGGGGGCATTTCAGCGGGCAGTACAGGCACGACGGAAGGCACTACGAGCTTTGGCCTCCCGCTAGTCTTCCTTGATAAACTGTCGCCCGAACGTGGTGCAACAGACTCGTTCGTAGTTCTGCGACCTATTACAAGGTCAAAGATCAGGTGGTGGCGAAGCAGAAGTAAGAATGTTCTAGGGCCGTTGACTCTAGAGGAAACTGTCATGGGACCAGAGGAAGATAGTTCCGAGTATGAAAAGAGAGTTGCCTTCGCGCTTGGAACAGTTCTGGGGGACATTCTCAAGTCGTCATCTAATGAACTGGGCAAATTGTATATTAGGATGCATGTGGGGGACGGATTCTTTCGTGGACGGCCAATGACAGAGGAACTGGCCAGAGAAACCAGGTATGAGCTGATTCCATATGGAGCTGCTCTGGCCGCAGTGCTGTTATATAAGTGGCCTCACCGGACAAGTCCAGAAGGTCCGATCCTCTACCATCTTGAGAAAGCAATATTCAGCCTAAACCTTGAGAACACAAAACCGACATACGCTCACTACCTCGATCGCTATCATCATCCTAGGACCTCTGACCCTTCATCATTTCCCCGAGAGAGCATTATTCATCGCGAGTTTGCCCAGAGTCTCGCAAAAACTTGGAATCTTTTCGAGCGAATCCCCCCCCACTCGGCAAAGCGAATATATTGCGACCTTGAGGGATTTATCGGAGCAAATGGAAGCAGTGCTGAATGCCGCCTTGGATGGTATATGGCCAAAGCCCTAACCTAATGTCTGCCAGAAATTATCGAGCTGTGGCTCTGTTCTTCGCTTGCAGAGCCACATTTGGTCTTACTGTTCTTGCGCTTGGTTCAATTGTATGCGCAGCAGCCGAGATTTCAGGTCCCGTTACTTCCGTCCTTGACGGCGACACCATCGAGGTTCTGCACAACCAACACCCTGAACGCATCCGGCTCCACGGCATCGACTGCCCGGAGAAAGGCCAAGCGTTCGGCAATAAGGCGAAGCAGGCGACCGCAGCCCTGGTCTTTGGCAAAGAAGTCACGCTCCAGACCTACGGCAAGGATATGTACAAGCGCACCCTGGCTGATGTGTTTCTTCCCGATGGCACCAACGTCAATCACGAACTGGTCAAAGACGGCTGGTGCTGGTGGTATCGGAAGTATGCCCCCAAGGATATCGAGCTCAAGACGTTAGAAGAGCAGGCGCGCCAGTCGAAGAAAGGGCTGTGGGGTGAGCGCGCACCCGTGCCGCCTTGGGAGTGGCGTCGTGATGCGCGCGCGACGCGCTGAACGACGGAGACAGGCAGGAGACTCCGTTTGTAGTGGTGGGGCTGGGTTGGTCGACCATCAGGTGTGCCGATCAACGCAGTCGTCATTCGTCGGATTCGACATCTCAATGCCCGCTGTGTGAGGTGGGGGGCAATCCTCGTCATATCGGAATTTGGGTTAGAACACGACGCGCTGATTCCAACTCGCCATGCCTCCTGTCGTGGGCGGCGGTTCAGCGACGGCGACTCGCCGGCGTGAGGCTTTCGGGGTGGCGGAGCGGTTCCGCTGAGGTTCTTTCTTCATGCGCCGACTGAATTCAGCCAGCAGCATTGCGCGATGGAGTGCGGTCCGCTCCGCTGGGCTTTTGCGCATCAGATACTGATAGAGCGCTTGCTCGTCCGGCCGCTGCCGTAGGTACAAGGTGAGACGACGGATGCTCGGCATCGTGCTTAGACCATGGCTTCATCCGGATCGAGCGCCGGCTTTGCAGGCACGTGGTCTACGTAGGCGAGTTGGGGCGGGGGCCCGTAGATTCGCAGTCCCACATTGAGATAGCCGCGCGCATTGGCAAATTGGGCATCGGAGACGACGAGGATGCCTTCTCGGAACCCCTTGAGAAAGGGGTAGAGGAGTTTCGCGCCACCCCCACAGAGGATCACCGCTTCATAGGCGGCGGCATGTGGCCCCCACAAGTCGGTCATTTTCGCCAGGACCTGGCCGGCGGACTCCTTAGCGAGCTGGGTAACGCGATCGGTGATGTAATCGTGCGCGACGGGTCGGCCTTGGGTGCGTAATTCCTCTTCGCCGCGATGGGCCCGCTCAACTTCGTGTGGATCGACGGGGCGGCTGAGTTTCGCCTGCAGTTCGGTCGCCACGGTGGCAAAGATGTCGTTGATGCCGAGCCGGATGCCGACCGAGGCTTGGCTGATGAGATCCTGGCCGGTCATGGCCACGAATTCCGTGGTCCACGTGCCGATATCGACGAGCGCGACCTTATTGCGTGGGTGCTCCAACGTCGGTTCGCTAAAGTAGGCGCCGACGCCTTGTGGGATCACCGTCACATGCTGCGCGCGGAGCCCGCTCTTAATCGTCTGCGCGACATGCCCCATGCCTTGTTGGGCCATGTATTTATCCAACGGCAAGCCGGTCACGATGCAGGCGCCGTCCGGGATGAATTTCTTGGCCTGCGCGATGAGGGCCCGATAGTGGGGGAGCGTCCACCACATATTGTGCAGGTTGGAGAACCGTTCGGCGTGCCCGATCGCCCGTTCGCCGACGATATACCGGATGTCGTCCACCAGCACTTCATCGCTGTCTTGCATCGGATGGAGTTGCATCATGATGGTGGGGGCCACGGCGGCTGCCACCGAGGGGAACATCAACCGTTGGCCATCCTCCCGCACGATTTTGGTAAATCCGTACCCGAGGTCAATCCCGACGACCGGGCCCCGTGGTTTCGAGGAGCCGTCCGTGGATCGTGGCTCCCGACGTCGTGACGATTTTTTCACTCCCATACTTTCCTCCTTCGTGGTGTGTGTCTGCTGACTGCTACCACCCTATTACGTCTTCGGCATCAAGAGGCTCCCCGTGTGTCCCGATCTGCTGGATGCAGATTCTTCCTCATTGAGCCGTTCTGGCATGGAGTGACTGGCTATATCCCCGCTATTCATGCGGGGATTCGCTCGTAGAGTGGTGCGAAAAGTGGTGCACTCCTCCCCTGAGCCATTGTGGAAGTCCGCGCTATAGCTAGGGATTCTTGTCATTCCGCGTTCTGAAGGCTGGGGGACAGATTGGGGGAGCTGGTCGGGTGCGAAGATTGGCGCCCTGGGGAGCGTAATAGGTGAATAGGTCGTCGGGCGAGAGGGTTTCTGGGCATGAGTGGGGTTGGGCTGTCGCCGTGATGTCGAACCATAATCAATAAAGATTACTTGATAGAAAACATCACTACTACAGAACGGAGGTAGTGGGTATGGATACTCAGCCCGTGACGGCTGAACCGAGTCTGGATCAGGGACTGGCGGCAGATCGGTATGCAGCCGGTCGGACGGAAGAACACCTGCATACGGCGGGTGTGACACCACCTAGTTTAGCGACGTTACAGAAGATCGAGTATCAGAAGGAGGTGCAGGCGTTGCTGGCGAAGATCCAGACCACGATGCCGAGCCTACTGCCGTGGGTGGAAACGACCGTGATCAGCCTGGTGAATCCGCAGTGGCATGTGCAGAAGATCGACGCCGCCTTGGAGCATATCTTCCAACGGGAACCGGCCGCGAGTCCACGACGAGCGGCCAACGAAGTCGCGCATTATAAACGGATTCCGGATGAGAAATATAATTACGTGTGGAAACGGGCGCAAATCGTGAAGCGGCGCATACAGAAACGACACGAACGAGCAGAGTTAGCCGACATGATGGAGGACTGCTGAGATGTCAGGCCGTACCCATGCCATGGTGCCAGCGGGTCTGTCCGCCCTCCTCTTCCAGGGCGATCCCCTTCTGACTCTCACGGCTGCATTGGCTGGATTAGCGCCGGATATTGATGAACCTTGGTCAGTGATCGGACAACGGTTCTGGTTTCTGTCGTGGTGGATTAAGTACCTCGTGGGACATCGGACGCTCAGTCACTCATTGATGTTAATTCCCCTGGCTGGGGTGGTTGGGTTAGTCTGTGAGATGGCACCGATGATGATTGTGGCAATCTTGGTGGGGGTTGGCACGCATGTGGTGTTAGATGGATTAAGTGGGGGAGTGTTCTTGTGGTGGCCGTCGAAAGTCCGATGGGTGTTGGGTCGATATCCGGTCTATGGACGGTTAGACCAGCTCCTGATGGGACTGGGATTGGTCTGTGCGGTGGCGGGAATCCTGATGCGGATTCAGACGGAAGTGGCAGGTATGCGGTTGCCTGGGTAACTGGTAAGAAGTTGTCGAGTAGGAGTGGATGTATGAATGTCGAACATCGATGGTCGGCCGTGTGTTACCGAGCCCGTGTCCAACATCAACGGCAAATTGCGATGTGTGTGTCTGGCGAAGGGGGAGTGTTGGTTGGTCAGGGTCGTGAAGTCGAGGTTATTCTCTTTCTGGGGGAAAATTGTGAAACCCTGACTGTCCAGAGAGAAAAGTGGACGGGGTTATTGGAGCATTATATACAAGAAGCTCAGCGACTGGGTGGAGTGGCAGTTGGGGTCATTGTGTCGGGTGTGCTGCCGGAAGAGGAGGCAGGTAAACTGCATTTACGGCCAGCCTTGTTGACGCAGGTGATGGGGGTCGGGGTGTGTGATGGGCGACGGTTTGAGATTGGACATCGGTATGAATCTGAAGGGGAGGAGATGGTGTTCTATGGTCCAATCTCACGAGATGGAACAAAAGTGGAATCGTGGAAGGCAGAATTGGGAATGGAAGGAGTGTTGGTAGGGCCTTGGCCATTTCGATTTATCCAGCGAGTCCCTTCTGGCGGCGAAGTGCGAACAGAGTGAGCACGAAGCCGCCACTCTGTCACGGACTGGTGAACGATCCAGCGACGATAGAGGCATCCACGCTAACGACCATCCTCCTCATAATCTCAGAAGCACGGCATTATCTGACATCAGACAGTCTGATGAAGGCGCTACTGCTTTGAGTCCCGCCGCGAACCCACGCATCGTGTGGGTGAAGCGGCGTCTCCCTCTACGTCGGTGATCACATCAGCCAGGCGAGTAACCACCAAGATTTCGACTGATGCCAAATTGCGAGGGCAGATCAGGCGCCAGAGTGTGTCTGAGGCCCGATCTGTTGCGGAGTGCCCGTCGCAAACGGCGGCCCAGCTAGGAGTCACCTCCTCCAATCTCTGAAGACGGTGCTGAGTCGGCGCCCCCTTCAATCGACATATGTGGTGTCGGGCGTGTGATCCGGCCGCGGAGTCCTCGCAGCATGCGAGGGCGGAGCGGCCATCCTTCCAAGACGGTGTGGAGCTGACTGACCGACTTGAACGGTCATCGATCGCTTACAAGGCGATGGCTCTAGGAGTTGAGCTAAGCCAGCCTGTGGACTGATGTCTGCTGCAGGGCGGTTCGTAAGGCGGCTCGGGATTCTGCGTCACGTACGGCGATACGTTCACGCTGGACAGATCGGCGTTTGGCCAAATCATCGAGCGAGTGATGGGACAACTCACGGAGCTTGGCCTGTGCGTGGGCTGACATATGGAATCGTTGCATGGGGCATCCTCCAAGACATGATGGATTAGAGTATGAAGTGTCACTGGCGACGTACCCTGCGAGCAACGCGAGCCTGATTAGGAGTGGGCAAGAGATTGCTGAAGGTGGTGGCGAGTGGCGCGTCGACTCCATCGCCGCCAATAGCGCTTGGTCAGGCCTTTGATTCGATCGAGTGGGTATTGGCCATCACCGGTGTACTCCCAAAGAATCCCGGTACGTCGGCGCCCACGTCGTTGTTTCCGGGCATGGCTGTGATTGGGGGTGGGCTTCCGGGAGTGACGCATGATGATCTCACACGATCCGAGTGAATGGGTCCTCGATGAGGGCAGGCTCCCCTTCACACCAGTAACCCGGTGTTGAGGCCGGGGCACACCTAGCCTGCCCTCCCTCCGGTCATCACTGTTCAGGTCTGTTCGACAACAGCTAGCCGCCTGAACTCTCATCGAGGAAGCCGCGAGATCAACCGCGGCTGGCCAGAACGTTAATTGGGATGATGCTCGACACGGAAAAACAGGGGCTTCTGTTGAATCGGGACGGAGAGTTCCAGATAAATCACACACTGCCCATTTTCCCAAATGCGTTGCGCTGGTCGTAGCGTGGCCAGCATCAAGTCCTGGGCTGTCACAAACTGTTCGGCTTTGGCAAACGCAATGGCATTAGCCAATTGCCGTTTGGCTCGTGTCGTGGCGAGATCACAGGAGAGGGATTCCTGAGCCGAGTATCCTATCGACCATCCTTTTGCTTGCAGGACAATGACGGGAGTCGTCGCCTTGTCGCTGTGGATGAGATGTGATGGCTCGCTCGGTTCAGCTAAGACGGGTTGGCTGATAATCAGCAGCAAGGCTAGGATGAATAGTAGGTGCATGATGAACCTCCGAGGCTGTGACGTGTGAGACTGCCCCCACACGCATCCTGCCCGCAGAGCGGGCCTCTCACGGGATAAGGTGGTGCGGCAACGGGACGTGGGGAGTTATGTGAAGCTGAGTTAACGGGCAGAGGAGGTCGGACGTCGGTAATTTTCTCTGATGGGATGAGAGGCAGCGGACAAATCCAGGTTGAGCGGCCGCTGTCGAGTGCGGAGATCTCTGGACCGTTGGAGCCAAGGGACCAGCACGACGGTCATGATCACAACCAACACAGCGCCCAAACCGATCGCCGGGATGATGAGAGCAGGATAGGACGTCATCAACACCTCCTCAAGGAATGGTTAGAGAATGGGTAGAGTTGCAGATCTGAAAAACGCTCAACGCCAATGATGTGCTGTGACGCTAAACGGCGTGATCGATCTCGTTCGGTGACAGTCAGCGACACAGTCGCTTCCATCATCAGCCCCGCTCCTCTTTCCCTGCTCATACATGGTGAGATCGTTCTGGTCAGGGGCACTGGCCATTACAATGACCAGCCAGCAGCGCCGAATCGGCCCGACTCCTTAGAGGATGGCTGCTTCTAAGCCTACCTTTCGTCGGTGTTGAGCTGGGTGATCGATTCAGTGAGTGGTACGCGATCGTCCCTGCGTACCAGAGGGTGGACGGTATTCTCGATATTACCTGCCGTCTCAGGGGGCCAGGAGATCATCCTGGTACAGCGATCGTGTGAGAACGGAGGCTACGAGGAGCGTGACGGCCCCCCGTAGCCGACAGATGTTACGCGGCCTGGCGTTGTTCGCCCTTCCGCTGAACCACCTGATACTTGGACGCGATCAGCTCCAAGCGGGTCCGTTTCTGACCTTCGGTGCTTTCCCAGGCATTCTCCTGGAGCCGGCCTTCAACTTCGACGTAATCACCCTTGTTGACTTCATTGGCGAACGTCATCGCCTTGTCTCCGAACATCGTGAGCGGGACACGAGTCGTCTTGGTGACGCGTTTGCCCTTGTCATCGTCGTACTCACTCTTGATGTACAACGTGCAGCTGACCACGGGCTTCTTTCGTGTGCTCCGTATCTCGGGCTTGTTCCCGATTCTGGCCCGGCACACAAACTGGTTCTTGTCGTTCCAGGGTTTCGAGCTGGACTGCGGGTTGCTGGATGATTCTTCTGACATGGGACACCTCCTAAAGTGACTCGTGATGAGTCAGTGATGAACACAGGTCGTGACTTACGCGGCCTGTAACGCGAGATCAATATTGAGTGGAGCCTGTGTCTCGCGCACGAAGGCTCGCACAATGGTGGTGATCCGACGCCTCATGCGTGGCGTGGTCACCGAAAGAATCGTCAAGGTGCATGAACTAGCGGCCGTGGCCGCTCGGGCGATCACGATGTCCGCAATGTCTCCGGAGTTGAGATTGGTAAAGTGGATCGTTTGACGGGATGCGGAATAGGCGCCAAGAGTTCCGTGGATCATGGACGAACGAGCGCTGCCGAGAAGGGCGATGGCCAGACTCAACGGGGTGTCACACTGAATGGGTTGACGCCTCATGCACACTCCTTTCAACGACAGGATCATGAAGCTGTCAGGCTACCCGCGCAGCGGGTCTCTGGAGTGATTCGTCCTGATGCTGCGATCGGTGGACTGAGAGCGGGGATCGTCCTCGTTCGTAGTCCGACGATGTTCGACGAAGGGCAAGCGGAGATGGACGGTGGAGGGCCCGGACACTGTCACGAACGAGCTGATAGGACCAGAGTATCGTGCGAATGACATACGTGCATACGATGAGGAGCGAGATCAGGAACAGCAAGGGGAGGAGGATCTGGACTCCGAGCGTCATCATCGTGGACGGACTGGGGAGTGTGTGTCCGATATGGACGATGTCATTGATCGGGTCCGGGTTGGAGAGCGTGGCTGCTCGATGTGGGATGCGTGATGGCGTCAGGTCTGCGAAGGACAGATCTGGGCCGGCATCATCGGACGTATTCTCGTAAATCGAGGCCTCAAAGGCAGTGGCAGACAGTAAGGGCGTATCAGGCGAGGGCAGAGACCACAGAAGGCTTGAATTACGGCAGAGGTCGGGAGTTTGTCGACAAAGATGTCCATGGACAATCGCAATATACTTCGTGCTTCCGACCGACCCGTTATAGCCAGCAAGAGCTTGCCATGTTTTTCCATGACGGAGGATTTGTTCATGCAGAATATGGCTGGCCGCGGTGAGATTACGGCACGGTTCGAAGAGTTGCTCCGGTTGAATGCCGAGTATGTCAGCAATGGTTCCATGATTGGTCGAGGAGATTTGCCCAAGACCTGCATCAAACTGTTGACCACGCTGTTTCAGGGTCTGCATGAGCCGATGTGCAGCTTGTTCAGTCGGTGGAAATTGACTGTGCCGGGATCCTGTCTCATCGGTCCATCCGATCGCGAACGGGTGATTGCGACTCTCTGCATAGATGAGGGCGCGGAGAAGTGCCGGGTGAAGATCCAGTTCTTGAGCGTGCTGGTGGAGACAATGCGTCCAGGCTGTAGGTGTGGTTGAGAGGGTTAAGGGGTCCTGCGTGGCAGCGGAGCTTGGAGAGAGGCCCCAGATTATGAAGTAACAGGTCAGGAGCCAGACAAGAGGCAGACGCATAGATACTCCTCCGTACAGTGAGTGGAATCGAATCGGCGGTCAGTCGACTTGATGATGCAGGCGTGGGAGCGTGACCGGCCGTGATGTCTGATGTGGGTAGTACACGTACAGGTTTGGAAAGAACGCGCGGAGTTGTGCCGTAGAGCCTTCGCCCCACATCGGGCAGTAGGAACAGATGGCAAACGTTTCTTTGAGATTGAGCGTGTGGCCGTGTTGGGTGATGAAGTCTCCGATCGTCATGGTGTAGTGCGTGGAGGTTGGGGTGTGAAAGCGGACGATGTTGGGAAAGGAATCGACGCTGATAAAGCGGTGATGCCCCGTGAGATGGAACAGCCATGCCTGGGGATTGTAGCCGCAGCCCAGGTCGACAACTGTCCAATGCGTGGGTATGAGTTGCGCCAAGTGCCAATAGGTCGTCATGAATCCAAGAAATTCGTCATTGATTTCAAGCTCGGTGTACGGATGCCCTTCCATGACGGCACGCCATTGCTCTGCTGGAATGATTCGGGCGATTGCACGGGAGAGTTCCTCATTACTGGGCGCATGAAATGGGAGTGCTGTGTCGACATTGAGCGGAGCGCTAGACAGTGACATGGATATTCTTTCTGGTGAGGAGGAGCCCAATGCCACGTAAACAGGAGAGACAGAGGTGGTGGCCATCGTTCTCTCCTGAGGGCTCATTGAGTTGGAAATGTTTTCCAGACGAGTGGTGCAGAACGAGCGGCAGCAGTTGCTAACGAGTCTACGAGGTCATTCATGAGGACGCCGGAATGTGCCGTCACTTTGTGCCACTTGATGGTTGACGAATAGGTGTGGGTATATGCGGCATAGGCTTGAGTAGCTGGTGTATTGGCCCGCCATTGTCCTGTGGCCCATGCTTCGATTCCGGTGTAGTCATAGTAGACGGTGATGGTGTGATAGCCACGGCGCCGGCATTCTTCGAGTCCATGGAGGACCGCTTGTAGTTCCGCAGCAACGTTTCTGTGGTCGGCTGCATGGGCGGGGATCTGACTACTGCTGTGGCGATACACTTCATTCTCATTTTCTCGGATCACGCAGGCCCAGCCGAATTTGAGACCGTCTGGGTGTTGCAGGCAGGCGCCATCGACCCAGAGCTCGACCGTATTGGGTGGAGATACGGGCGTAGGAACTGAGCTGGAATGGTGAGGCGTCGTGGCATTTGTGAGAAGTAATCCACTGTCCGTCCAGGCTTGAGCGAGACGAGCTTGGATCTGGGGGGTGAGGTTCCGAAGTTCGTTAGTCGTATAGCGAGGGCCGTTCTTGCCGGCATAGATGACGAGAGTGCCGAGGGCGGGACCAGCCTGCTCGAATAGCGTGATCTTATGTCCGTAGCCGTTTGGTGTGGGTTCAGGGTGACGGACGGCGTTGAATCCTTGTCCGCGTAGGGCGGGGATCAGCGAAGTGGCAATGTCGGATGCGGTCATAGGTTCTCCCTTCGTGATGGAAGATGTCATAGACAAAGTTCACTACCCACGAAGTGGGTCGATGCCGCTCTTTTCGAAGAAGAAGGGATTGGGTTACCGGAGGAGTGCGCCTACTGGGGCTTCAAAGGCGAGCGCTTCCATGTGTCCTGGAGCAAAACAGCAGGGATGGCTGGAATGTTAAGGGAATCACGGAGGGTCGGCCAACTACCGAGCGAGAAGACGTTCATGGTGTCTCCAAGAGTGAGGTCACAAAGACACAGCGTGATGTGACGTACGGAGCGATCGCCGTGCGGACATCCCGCCAGGACAGTTGCCCCAGGCCACAACCGACCCGTGGGAGGTACACCCGTGACATGTTGTGTTGCTCGATCAGGTGGGCGACCGACTTCATGCTGGCGATGATGAGTTCGAGATCGGCTGGATGTTGCCAGTGGCGTTTGGTGGGAAAGGTAATGATGCGTGTGGAGAGAAAGGCATATGGGTGGTTGCCGGAGTGACGGAGCGCTTGGCCAAGAACGCGTGGAAGATCCGGGTACCGTTGGGCAGCGGCTTTGGCAAGGCCGGCACCCATGACGGCTTCCCCGTTAGCTTTGATGACCCCGTTTGTGGTGATAGCGATCCATTCACCTTGCGTGTGGAACGTCCAGAGGTCGCCGGTGATCTCGTGCACCAGTGTCATGGGGATTCCTTGGTTGACAGGTTGGCGCATGACATCACCTGCGGGCGACTAGAGTCGCTCCGCCCATCTATAAATCGGTCTGGGAACTGCTGCACCGCGAATTGGATCAATTCGTGGGTGTGGCAGTTCCAATCGGCCCTGCAATAACACAGCACTGTCTGTTCCTCAGCCCGGGCTAACTCATCCCACACCTGCATGGGCACGCGGGCGAGAATCTGCGCGTAGTGTGCGCAGTAGTCTTGCCAATTCAGCGTGCCGTTTTTGTATCCCAGCACCATATCCCAGCGCGGGGCAAAGGCCCGCCAGATGCCCTGCGCGCTCTTGACCGTGGTATCGATCCCTATCGCTCCTGGTCGGATTTGCGCACGCCGCAGTCGAGTCATAGTCCCTCCTCCGTCTTATTACGTGCTGATCGCTGAGGGAAGTGGCTACCCTGCGTGCAGGGTCGCTTAGAGGGAGCCAATCAGGCCTCATCCTGAGAGGTGTCGATCATTTCATCGACGTCGTTGATTCCACATCTTTTACAGGCGTCGGGATTGTATGACGTGTCGATGGCGTAGAGTGGATCCGGGTTGAAGAAACAGGTCGTTTCGGGGCGTGTCCCCATTAAGAATGGACAGGGCTGGATGTGATGCCCGATCTGCGGTGGGGGCAGTGGACCGAGTACGGAGTAGCAATAGGGTCCGTGGGGGATGAGAGTAGCGAGCTGATCCTGAGATAGGGCGTGGATATGTTGGCGGAGTTGGTTGGTGCGTTGGTGATGTGTGGCGATCTCGGCAATGAGCGTAGCCTCATTCATCTGGAGAGCGTCGAAGGTATGTGATGTGAGGTTTGGAGTGCGGTCTCTCATAGGAAATGCTTTCCCGCCCCTAATGGACGTACCATCGGCATTCTGGCCCGGCATACCCGGCGTGGCCTTGTCGTTTCAGGGGGCGATCAATTGGCCGGCGTGGTGATGGGCAAGGTGGTCGATCCAGCGAGCGACGTCGGCCGTCCCGCCGGCCGAACCATCCCATACTGCGATCGCAGCATGAGCATCAGTGACCAGCCGACTGTTCCGGGCCATCAGGGCTTCTCGAACTTCCGCGTCGGTTTTGGCTGTGTGACAGACGATCAGGCGGTCCATCGCGAGGCGGAGGAGTTCCTCATAGCGGGTTTGGCTCTGTTTCGGCCATCGGCTGGCCTGGCCGGGAAACGGAATATAGGCCACAAAGGGAGTCTGAGTGGTGAGACAGGCCTCGGCGAAGGCTTGATCGACACCAAGAGCCATTCCGGTCAGGCCGAGGACGTCTAATCCGCGGGATTTGAGGGCTGTGAGCGTACGGGTTAAATGGTCGGCGATGCGTTGAAGAATGGGATTGTTGGGATTGAATCCGCCGAGTTTCTGTGGGCGATGGCCAGTAATGGCCAATCTGAGCGTGGGCATAGGATGTCCTCCTTCAATCTACTACGATCGATGGAGAACGAACCCTGCCTGTGAAACAGGCCTATGGTGCCTTGGGTGAACGATTAGTGTGGTCGGGTCTGACGATGACGGCGGGTAAACCGGTCGTAGAGCAAGGCGCCGACGAAGAGAATGGCACCGACGGCAAAGAAACTGTTCAGTGCGATGAAGCTATCGAGTTGAGAAATGGCGAGTGCCGGCATGGGGTCACCTTTTCAACGAGTATAACGCGCCTGCATGGAGTGCGCAACAACCGAGGAGGCCTTCGGCGAAGATCCACGGGTGAAATGGGGCGTTGGAGAGGACTTGATTGAGGGCTAGTCCTACCAAGGCCAGATTGGCCACATCGGAGAGTATGGTGGCAAGGTGCTCCCATTGCTTCTTGTTCACGATTCAGCTCCTGCCGTCGTTGAATGCAAGGAATGGGATGCGGATCAGGCGTGCTTCTTGGTGGGCTGAAATTCGAGGATGTTCTCCTGCAACCATTCCCGAGCGGCACGTGGTCCAAGATCCATCGTGCCGCGGAGGTCTTGCCGAGCCCATCCGTGGCCTTGTGACACGAGGAATTGGCCATTCTTTTGGAAAGCAGCTAAGGGGTTGGGACGGATGATTAGGCTAAATCCTCGTTCGCTCATGGGGGAAGTCTCCAGTCTATGAGCTGGTTGATGCCCGTGAGGTCCTGTTACGCCGCCGAGCGTGACAGAGCGGGGTTGGGGGCAACATTTTGGATTGTGGCGCGGAGGTGGCCGAGATCTGGGGGCTTGGCGAGTAACGCGGCAATACCCAGACGGCGTTGTTCCAGCTCGAGTACATCCGGAGCGAGTCCGCCGGTCATGCCGACGATGGCAGTGGCCGGCCGGATCTGCTGGAGTTCGGCGATCAGTTGTGGACCATCGATGACGGGCATCTCCATGTCAGTGAGCACAATATCGTACGGGGCATCAAGGATCTTCACCAGGGCGTCGGCGCCATTGGCGGCCGTGGTGATGTCGTGACCTTCGGACGCGAGGGCAGTGCTGAGGATTTTCCGGATGGATTCCATGTCGTCAACAATGAGGATTCTGGCCATGATGTCGTGCTCCTTCGTGGGTCGGTCATCCGTTCGATGCCGTGGTGAGGCCTACCGACTGGTGTTGCTGAATCCACTGGATACAGGTGTGGATGAGGGAACGAAATTCATCCAAGGCCAGGGGGTGGGACATGTACGCGTCGCGAAACGGATATTTGTACCACATCAGGGAAAACTGGCTTGGCGCATACTGAAAATTCGGGCGGACGATCGGACAGGTGGATAGATGGTGATGGGTGTGCGCCCATTGGGCGTAGGCCTCATCGTAGCCGCAGGTACAATGAGCGGTCGTTGCCTCTGAGACGGCGGGTTCAGGAGAACTGATGGGATGCCCTGCCGGCGTGGGGTGGAGTGCGATGGCTGAGTGGTGTGTCACCTCGTCCGTAAACCGATGTTGGTAACAGCTGTCGGTATGATGATGCGTGTCGAGCCACGTGTCTTCAGCTTGTTGAAAGCCACACGGACAATCCCCCCAGTGGTAGCGATGGATTTCAAAGACATCACAGATGAATTCCGTGCCATATCCGTCACAGTCAGGACCATCGATGGCTTCTAAGAGTTCTCGAAAACATTCCTCCCATCCCGCATCACGTGGAACTGGGAACTGGCCACGGCTATGTCCAAAGATGAGATTGCCGAGCTCCATACAGTGCCTCCAATGCGTATTACGGATTGGGTAATTTCGCGGTGTCAGTCGTGTTGGGTGGACGATGGGGCAAGCGACTGGGGATTTGAACCATACCGTTCTGGTCCATCACTCGGATGTCGTGGCTATAGAGCGTTGGGAATGTGGTACCGGCGGGCCATTGGATATGGAAATGCCCATGCTGAATGGGTTGCATGACAAACGGTTGGCCGTGAGCAACAGTTTTCGCCAAGTGGAGGGCAAAGTTGGTGTCGGCATGATGAGGGACGATGAGTAGGATGCGGGCGTGGTCGGCGCACGTGATCAACCAGACCTGGAGTGGTTTATGGGCGAAGGCGCTGGCTTGTGAAAAATGGGTGCTGGGTGGTGTGGATGTGTCGGTGAAATTGGGGAAGGATGGGATAGATTCCATGCCGTGTTTGGCTTGCCAAATACCGTGATAGATCTGCTGGGCGTAGCCGGGCCAGAGTGGATCGAGCGGGCGTCCTTGGTAGGCGGCTTCAGCGGCCTGACGCTCGGCAAAGGTCAGTGACATATGCATAGATTCCTCTCGTGGCCGGTTCCGATGGTTAGCTATTACGTTCTAGGGTGATGAGGCTCAGCTCGGTATGAGCCCGTGATTCATGGCGACCTGACAGAGGGTGCGGTAGAGCTGACGGTTGAAGAGTGGGTAGGCGCTGATGAGGCCATAGATGTGAGGGGTGGTGTCGAGCCATTCAGCCAAAGCGATGGCCACTGCCGGACTCCTACTGACACCCACATGGCAGTGGATAGTGAGTTTGGTCATGGCATTGCGCTGTTGCAGGATAAAGTCCAGAAGGGCCTTTGCCTCCTCGTGTCTGAGCGGGTGTAAATCTCTGTGTGCATCACGAATACGATAGGGAATATCCCACGCTGCGAGATGAAAGATGGCGTGAAAGGTGTAGGCCGGCACGAGAGGTGGGGTGCCAGGTTCTCGAATTGAGATCAGAACTTCGCCGAGCTGGGGCCGATAGTGTCGGCGAATCGCTTCTTCGCATTGAATGGTGATGGGGAGCGGATGTACCGGTACGGCGGCGTGGGCTTCAGCCCAGGCTTGAGCGGCTACCAGTGTCTCAAACTCACAGGTATGGAGATCAGGGGATAGGCCCGGTCGTGGAGTGTGGACGGTCGCAAGATACCGGGTGTCGTCTGATCCGGTGTCGTCCAGCGCTGTGATGGTCGCGGAGGCATATTGATAGGCGTTACAGGGAATGTCGAGCGAACACAGGGGTTCGCCCGGGATGGCGCCGCGATCCATCTCCCAGCGTTCGTGCTTGTCGGACGGTCCGATGGGTTGTGTGGAGATGGTGGTCCACCGTGAGGGAGGTTGTGATCGACGCATGAAGGAGCTCCTATGGTGTCGTGATCGACGAGGCGCTCACACAGCGAGCTGCGGCGGCATGCAGCCGCCGCCTGGATTCGGTCAGAGGCTATGAGGTGAGATGCATCATCGTGCCGGGTTCGCAAGGGACGGTGTTGGCGATCTGGAATGGCGGTAACGGTTGAAGGGACACGCCCATGACTTGTTCAAGCCGTACAGTGGCATCGTCCGGTCGCCCTTCTTTGAGATAGCGATAGACGGCTCGGAGTTCGTCGCGCGCAATCAGGTCTTGTCCGCTTCCATCGATCGTCATGCACTGAGGTGTGGTGAGACCTCTTCGGAATTCGACGCGTTCAGCTTGGTAGAGGGTGGACCCTTTGGACGTACGACGGAATGGCAATTGATGTTGGACCAGCCAGGTTTCGAGCAGATCAAACTCCCCCTCCAGTGCAAGACTGTTGTAGAAGTGCAAGTGATGAGAGCGATCCAGTGCTTGCAGGAGTTGCTGCTCTGAATCGGGCGCAAAGAGGTCAGAGTTCCAACCGAGACAGACCGACGCGCCTTGGAGGGTGGTGAGGAATTCGGGCAGGAACAGACGATCGAGGATGCCACCGATTTCGATTTCGCCGGGATATTGGTCGAAGAGCTCCTCGGAGTCAGGCTGGCTGTCGGGGGCGGTGACGATCTGCCTGATACGGGACTGAGGGTGGGGGGTAAACCCAAGGAGTCGATCGTTAATGGCTTCGAAAAGGTTCAAGAGGAGGTCCATTTCATAGAGGACATCCAGGGGGTCTCGACGACAGAGATCGACGATGGCCTGTTTTATCCAGTAGGAGGACGAGGGATCCTCCATGATCTGGCGTTGGGCTGCCTGGGGATCTTGAGTGAGCAGTGCGAGGAATTCCTTGGTCATGTTCATCTATTACGTTCGCCGACTGGTGAGTGAGGTGTGACCTTGATGTCCTTACGCGGATCCCGGATTACGCCGGATGAGGTAGAGGCGGTTTCCGCGTGAGCGGACAGGTCCTGGCGTGATGGGCGTTGGCCGTGGCTCCGGTGGGGTAGACCATCCTGAGGCGACGGGAACAGGGTGCAGAATACCGTGTGACAACATGACGCCCCCTTGGAGGTCGGTGGTCTGTAAGGCTTCCCACAGCAAACTATCGGGGTGGTTGCTCAGTGTGGTGATGGAGGGCCGATGGCCAATGATGATGAGTTTGCTTTTGGCACGGGTGAACGCGACGTTGATGAGTTTGGAGGGAGAACGGTCCGATTCACACCGGCCGAGCATGGTTTTCGTCAGATTCCCTGTGACGGTGGTATCAAAGATCACGATGTCACTCTGTTGCCCTTGTACACTGTGAATCGTGCCGACGTGTACACGATCGCTGAGGTCGGCTTGACTGATGAGATCCTGAAGCTGTCGGACCTGGTTGCGGTACGGGGCAATGATGCTGACCGTCGGCTGTGTACTGGATGGAAGACGGAGGGCTTGCTGCGCCAGGGCTACGGCCACGGTGGCATGGTAGTGGTTGGAAGGCGATCCTTTATGGTCCTTATCGACCCAGGGTTGCGCATCACTGGTATCGACGAAGACTAAGGCTTTTCCCGGCGCCGGGGATTGCTCGACGATCGTTTGCCGGGCGGTACGAATGTGACGATCAGTGCGATAAGACAGCCCGGCCCGTTGATACAGCTTGGCAGCCAGGGTGGCGATGTCGGGGTGCATCCGATATTGCGTGGTTAACGCGGCGACTCGTGGGTCGTTGTCGTTCTTGATGCCTGTCAAGCCGTAGATGTCGGTGGCCAGCCATTGTTTGGCAGTGAGGGTCTGAGATTCTGCGATCGGGGACAGTTGAAAGAAATCGCCGACGATCAACACTTGCCGGCGGGCGAGGCAGAGCGAGGCAAAGAGGGCTGGGGGCGTGGCCGTTGAGCCCTCGTCGATGATGACGAGATCAAACCGTTCGTGTTCAAGGACTGGGGCGGTGTAGGTGCGCGTGATCGTGGTGGCAAGCACCGTACAGTGTTGGAGGATTCTTCGCTCGACGGTGGCGATTTGATGTTGGAGTTCGGTGATGTCCTGATGGAGGCGGATGGCCTGAGCTTGGTGGGAGGCCAGTAACTGAGGCAGATCGGCGATGGAACGGGTACCGAGTTGGGACGTCAAGCGTTGGGCAAGGAATCGTTTGGCTTCGAGGGTGTCGGTGATGCGTTGTTGGAGGGTGTCCAATTGGGCCGTCAATTGGAGGAGATCTTCGGCACAGTCGGATTCGATGAGTTGGGCATCAAAGAGATCGGCTTGAATGGTGCTTTGACGTCGGAGAAAGAGCCGTCGCCACCGGGAGGCAGTCCAATATTGGTGGAGTTCGTCGGTATATCGTGTAACCGCGGCGTGACTGTCGTCCTGTGTCTGGCGGAGGGTGGTGATGTCATGCTGGAGTGCCGCGAGTTGGGCGTGAAGAGTCTGAGCATGTTCTTCGGATGCGGTAAGGTCGTCATGGAGCTGTCGGAGGGATTCGAGTCGTGCTGTTTCTTCTTGAATCGGGGCAGCCTGTTGTTGGAGCTGAGCCAAGGTGTGCGCCAATGCGGCGGTCTCCTGAGCCGCGAGGTGTTCCATCGTGACGGCATGTAATGGCGCAGGGGCATCGTCGGCGGCCAGTCCATAGCGGACAATTTGACCTGGTGACGTTGTGGGCGTGCTTCGGAGCACGGCCTCAAGAGCTTCGTCTACGGCGGTATTGGTGTTGGAACAAATCAAGACGCGGTCGCCACGCTCCATGGCCAGGCGTGTGACAGCGCCGATCACCTGGGTTTTCCCTGTCCCGGGAGGTCCCCAGAGATAGAGAAAGTCATGTGTGAGCGCGCGGACCAGGGCGGTGAATTGTTCCGGGTTGAGGGATGGGTCTGGGGCAATATCGAGTCGATCGGCCAGGGGGGTGGGGCGCGAGGACGGGGTAAAACACTTCAAGGCGAGTTCGGTGAGATAGTCCTGTGGGTGGGCTTGAATGGCTGCCAGTCGCTTATCGAGAGCCAGCAACAGACGAATGCGATCGATAGTGAGTCGGGCTTGAGGAATCTCCGGTTGAAGATCAGCGATCAAGGATAAGGTGAGTTGATCGACCGACAGGCCGAGGATCACGCAGGGATGGGGTTGCCCGTCGATAATCAGTTCGCCTTGGGTGTCATCCAAGGCGCCACTGAGGGGAAACGTGGTGGTTCGGAAAGTCACGCGTTGGTGCCGGCCGTATCGGCCTTGGACCCGGCCGTCGAGGAGAGGGACGCTCAGGGGGCGTCCTTGGTTGGTACTTTGTCGGCAGTGGAGTTCATCGCGAATGGCGTTACGGAGTGAGTGAATCAGGTCGTGCAAGGATGCGGGAACGGACACCCCACGCTGGAATGTCTCCGGCATAGCAGCCTCCTTATGGCCTGTCTATCAGTTATCACTGAACATTGAGCCTGCGCTCGCATCGAGCGCCTGATTGATGGGCCTGCCTTGCAGACGGGACGATGCCTGTCATAGGAGGCGGAGCGAAGCGAGGCCTAGTCGGCGCGGCGCTGGGTTTGGCTCGGAGGCTGTGGGGGTAGTATGGCTCGGGCGGGTCTTGGAGAGACAGATGGGGGGGCGAGTGAGGGGCGTGATGAGGTGTAAAAATTTGGATTTGATCGGACAGGTAGTGTCAGAACACATGCTCGGTGACCGGCAAGTCTCGACCCTAATCAGACGTACACGACTGACCGCTATCAGAGGGGGGCTTACGCCGATCCGCATAAGAGCCCGTAATCCATGGTCTCACCGGCGCAACTCGTTGAAACGACAACGAGCACGGCGTATTCTTCACGCAAAGTAGTGGCGTGTTATATGGGTAAAATTGGCAAATCCGGTTCTTATACAGCTCGGTATAAACATATTTCGGCACAAACAAGGCCGGAGAACAACGAATTGACAAGCATTACCACTGTAGGTCTGTCTGTTCCGCCTATTGCGGCAAAGCCGTAAATTCGGACTTCCTGACGGGTTATGTTTACTTGCGCGGGACTACCCAGGCGAGAAGCCAGATAAATCGCTCCTGACGTAGTGCCGCAACTAGTTATAGTCCCTCGTTCAATGCAGGATACATATGTATATCGCCAAACTCGCCATCACCAATCTCCGCTGCTTCTGCAAAACGACGATCGAATTCCAACCGGGGATCAACGTGATCCTTGGGGAGAACAATGCGGGCAAGACAGCCCTTCTATGTGCTCTTCGGCTCGTGTTTGACCGCTCCGGCCGACTGCGTCCCGATCTCCCCGATTTCCACCAGGGCATCGCCGACTTCACGAAAGCCCCCGCGATCTCCGTCGCCGCAACCCTACGATCGTCACCGGCCGATACCATCGACGACAAAGCTCTCGTAGCAACCTGGCTCACCAAGTTGGACGCCCCCTGGGAAGCGCAGCTCACCTACGAGTTCTTCCTCCCAGACGAAGAGGTTCCGGCGTTTATCGCGGCGTGCGGGGTGGCACCCGACCGCGACCAATTCTTCCGCGTCCTGGAGCAGTTCATCCCCAAGTACGTCGCCCGCATCTTCGCTGGGCTTCCGGAGAACCGGCTCGTCGCCGAGCCCGACGCCCTGGCGAAATTCGACTGCCACACCGTCGATGCGATCCGTGACGTCGAATCCGAACTGTTCGCAGGCACGAATCCCTTGCTGCGCACGATGCTGCGACAGGTGCTCGACCATGATGCCGACGAAGCCGAGACTCTCGAACGTCGTCGCCATTTCCGCACCCTGACGCAGGAAGCCCGTACCAACCTCACGGGGCGCATGAATCTGAACGCATTGTTCCAACTCGTCAAGGACACGGGAGCGGCTGACGGCGGAACCCCCATCATGCGCGACGCCATCGACGAAGACGACTTCATTGCCGCTCTTCGTCTCCACATCAAACGTGCAGCGTTCACGGTCCCCGCTACCCACAACGGGCTCGGATACAATAACCTAGTGTACATCTCCCTGCTCTTGGCCAGTTTGCAGTTCGAAACGTCGGTGCCCCGGCGGGGCCAGAATGCGGTCCTCTTCCCCATGCTCGTCATCGAGGAGCCGGAAGCGCACCTCCATCCGTCGCTCCAGTACAAGCTACTCAAGTACATCCAGAAGCGGCTCTCCCCTGAGAAGACCAGTCGGCAGGTATTCCTTACGACCCATTCGACGCACATCACGGCTGCCGCGGGGCTTGAATCCATCATCTGCCTCAGCCTCTCCGAAGCCGATGGGGGCGTCCACGTCGCCTATCCCGCCCGCGTCTTCGGCGAGAGTCCCGGAGGCAAAGCGTCCCGCAACTACGTTGAACGGTACCTGGATGCGACAAAATCCAACATGCTGTTCGCGAAGGGCATCATCTTCGTGGAAGGGATCGCGGAACAACTGCTCGTTCCCTGTCTTTCCCAATGTATCAGCCGTCCCATAGAAACCCACCATGTCGCGGTTATTGCTGTAGGAGGCGTGACCTTCAAGCACTTTCTGCCGCTCTTCGGCGCGGGGGAAGACGAACCTCTCCGTCGCTATGCGCTGCGTCGCCGCGTTGCGTGCATGGTGGACGCCGATCCGGCTCGCAAGGTCAAGAACAAGGACGCGCGGCGTCAGAAATGCTGGCCGTACGCTCTGGACCGAGACTGCGCCGGCTACGACTACTTCCACGTGTCCGGCGTCGTCACGAATTTACAGACCATGCGAAACCGATCGCCTGAGAATATCAAGATCTGCGTCGGCAGCAAGACGCTGGAGTACGACTTGGCCTTGGCGAACGCACAACTCCCCCTCCTCGTCACACCGTCTTGCGAGCATGAGGCGGCTCTTCGCGCCCTGGCGGAGACTCCGGCAACGGTGCCGGCCCCCCTCCAATCCCTGCTCGCCGGGGACGGATCCGATACCCTTGATGCGCTGGCGGCTTGTCCAGACATAGCGACGCATCGGTTCGCGACCTGCTACCTGCTCTGTGCCGAGGATGCCAAGGGGGAACATGCCCTTGTGCTGGAACGGCAACTCCGCGAGAACGCCTCGAAGCCGGAAGCAGACCGCAAGCCGTTCGCGTGTCCGGATTACATCAAAGACGCCATTCACTGGACCTGTGTGTTCGATACGCCGGAGACTCCCCATGCCTGAGAAGCTGGAAATCGATTCCGGCACATTCCTCACCGACATCGAACGTCATTTCCGTGTCATGGCTGGGCCGGGAGCCGGTAAGACGTACTGGCTTGTGAACCACATCAAGCAGGTCGTTGCCAGATCCAAGCGGCTCTCTCCCGCGTCCCGCATTGCGTGCATCTCGTACACGAACGTCGCTGTGCATGAGATTGTCACTCAACTCGGTTCGGCCGCTACTCAGGTGGATGCCTCGACAATCCACAGCTTCCTCTACCGCAACATCGTCCGGCCGTACCTCCACCTGTTGCGGGATGGTGACGACCAGCCGCTCGTTGCGTTCGCATCCCTCGACGGTCACGATGAACACCACCCGTCCTACACTATCGTCGACGAATGGCTAAGAAGCATTGGGCAGGCCAAGATCCTACAGCAGACCTTCGATGAGCAGCGAGCTATTCTCAATGACAAGCTGGGGCAGTTGGTGTGGCAGCGTTCGGTGGACGGCGTCTGGACGCTTGGGCCGCGAAAGCTCGATCGCATGGGAAAGATACTCAACGCCATCTGCACGAGCTCGAACCTCATCGACTACAAACGCCGATACTGGAGCCGGGGCATTGTCGATCACGAGGACATCCTCTACTTCGCGCACCGCATCCTCGAAGAGCACCCACTCGTCTGTCAGTGCCTGAGTGCGCGCTACCGCTACCTGTTCATCGACGAATTCCAGGATACGCTGCCCATCCAGACCCATGTCGTACAGTGGCTCGCCGGCGCAGGGACGGTGGTCGGCGTCATCGGTGATGCTGAACAATCCATCTACAGTTTCCTCGACGCCCACCCGCAGCAGTTCCTGTCGTTCTCGCTGCCCGATTACCTCGACGTGACAATGTGTCACAACCGCCGCAGCACGCGCCGCATCATCTCGATTCTCGACCACCTGCGGTCGGACGGTCTACGGCAACATTGCTTCCGCGAACTCGACGGGCAACCCGTGACGGTGTGCATCGGCGACGTCGACCGCAGTCTCGCGGCCATTCGTGCCGACCTGCCGCCGGATGCCGTCCTCCACGTGCTGACGCGGAAGAACAAGGATGCCCATCGCGTGCGATCGGCCCTCGCGCCCGGAACCGTGGAGCCGTGGGAGTCCTTCTACGATGCCGATGACGCACGTGCCCGATTCATGGAGCACGTCATTGCCGCGACGGAACTTGCGAAACGCGGCCAGTACGCGCTTGCCCACCGAGAAGCAGCTCGGATCATCGGACGGAAAGGGCGGGTGAGAAAGCCCCTAAAGTGTGACACGGACCTGAGCGACGTTCATCGGAAGGGAATCGCCGTTACCGTGCTGCAGGAATTCCTGTCCAACTTCGCCACCATTTTCGCCGGTACGCTGCTTGAGGCGTACGTCCGCTGCGGAGCCTGCATCACGTCCGCGTATCCGGCGGTGACCCTGACCGTTGCAAAGGCCGGGAAGTTCAAGACGTTCGCAGAAGCCACGCCGTATGCACACCTCTCAGAATCGGTTCGTTTGCAAGAAGAGGTGCGTCATGTGCGGACCATTCACCAGGCGAAAGGGAGCGAGGGGGACAACATCGCTGTGTATTTCGAGGATGCTGCCCGCGTCCGGCATATCACACAACCCTCGACCGCCCCGGCAGATGAGGAGAAACGCCTCACCTACGTCGCCATGAGCCGCGCCCGCGATCGTCTTTTCCTCTGCATACCGACGGATGTTGCCATCAACGCCGACGATCTCCGGGCACTCGATCTCCACGTAATCGACCTGCGGGAGACACTGTAGCAACCGCCACTGCTCCCGGTGTGCCGATTTGTCCTTGTCATTCGCGTCAACATGTTCTGTCGGTTATTCATAAATGAGAGTGACGACGGGCTGGAAGGCAGCCGTGCCTCGATGGGAGGCACTGTGACAACTCGGCATACCATTATGGGTTGACCCTTTGCTCCCTTGGGGACAAGAAGAATCCGAACAACACGCTCCAGCACGACGGCGGTGCGATCTCGGTACCAAACTTCTGCAGTTGGCCGTTCTGTGATCCCCGCCATCCGACCCAAAGCAGAAGTCCACGAGCGACCGCTACTGGAAGGAGGGGGCTTACGCCGATCCGCATAAGAACCCGTAAAAAATGGTTCCGTAGCCGCAACTCATTGAAACGATAATGGGTAAGGCGTATTGTTCGCGAATAAAAGGGGCGTGTTATACGGACAGAAAGCGGCAGATCCGGCTCTTACGCGGATCGGCCTAAACATAGGTATGTTTCTCGGAGGTTTCTGTGGGCCTAGCGAAGCAACGATGGATGGAGCGCATGGAGGATGAAGCCTGGGAAGAAAGGGCTAAGTGGATACGCGAAAGGCTAGATGACTCAGAAGCAGATGAGGATACCGAGGGGTGGGATGTACTATCAGAGAAGTTTGATCGAGAACATCAAGCGCGCGACTACGATCATTACGAAGACGACTGGGGTGTAGAAGGGAAAAGTCGTCTCGAAATATTTGATGAAAATATCGAAGCGACTCTCGAAATCCTCAAACAGTCAGTAATGCCACGGCATGAGAAAAATTTGATAGTCATGCTTTTCGGACACGTAGTTGCCACCGTTGAAGCATACCTCTCCTCAACTTTTATCCACTACGCACTTTCCTCTGAGAACCACATGAGGCGGCTTGTCGAAAATGACCCTGAGTTCGCCAAACGTAAATTCACAGTTCAAGAGATTTTCACGAAGAGAGAAGAACTAAAGGGCGACCTAAGCGAATATCTCAAGGGATTAATTTTTCACGACATAGCAAAGGTCAAGCCTCTTTATCAGTCTGTATTGAATATTGATTTTGGTGACGTCAAATGGCTTTTTCAAGCAGTTCTAGTTCGTCACCATTGTGTGCATCGAGCCGGATACGACAAAGATGGCAACAAGGTCCTTTTAAAGAAAGAGGACGTGGTAATGCTAACCAATCAAGCCACCGGCTTGGTTCACATGATTGAATCCGTGCTGATAAGCATGCCTATTGACGGAATCTTTTTCTGGAAAACATAACATGGCGCTCAAACTCGCTCCTTTCGGTCGCTGGACGCTGCACGATAATGTAGCGCATCGCCGGTTAGCTCTACGGTATGTCTCCTGACAATCATAAGTCCACAGCGTCGGGCCGCAGATGAGCACGGTCGAAGAAACGGTCTTCCTGTATGGGGATGAGAGCCATGCGCACGAGATTGTGACTTATGGATTCGTGATCGTCCCCGTAAAAAACATTGCGTCTGTGGAATTAACTCTTAAAGAAGTGAAGACGCGCTACGGCCTGCCAGACGACGTCAGAATTCATTGTCGCAGTATATTTAACAAGGACGCGCGAGCCAAGACTGCGTTTGCGAAGTTTTCAACTGAACATGTGCTTTGTTTTTTGAATGAGTTGATGACCGCGTCTTATGTAGCGGGGGCACGCGGATGGGTTGGCTACTTAGACACACAAAAGGCGCCGGATGTATTGCTCTTCGAATCAAACGGCGGGACGGGGGTTGATAAGTGGGATGTAAGTGATCTCAAAAACAGAATGTTGTTCTGCTATCAAGCGGCCAGTGCGCCATTGATGCACATACTCCCGCCTTCATACGTCAAGGCATTTGTCGATGGAGACAAGACTAAGATTCCGCATTTTGACAAGAAACGGCAGGCAGACAGCCTTCGGAGCTTTTTCCCGGTAGAGCACAACGATGCCGAATTCGTCCCTGAAGCCGTCCATGGCTTGAAGCCGTCACCCTTGGACTTAGCAGACCTGTTGGCATATGCAGCTGCACGCGGGTTGTCGAAAACGACCTCCACGAACAAGAGAGCCTTTGTCTCTATCGTCGAGGCGATTGATCCAGGCTACAGTGAAGTGATTTTTGAGACGCCGTCGGTTAGTGGGGCTATGCTCAAAATACGGACATATGATCCAGCAGATCGAGTCAAGTCTTATGTTAGTCAGTTCCTTTGAGGCACTACCGTGAGCTCTAACAACTCAGTCGAGGGGACCGTCTGCAAGCTACGCTTGGATCCTGCCCCTCACTTCAACCGTTAATGCAGCAGGGCTGAGGACCGCTTTACGGCGGTGTGATCTAGGCGCTGAGCTTCCGCTTGTGGCCGAGACTTGCCGGTGGATATGTTGACACTCTTACCTCGTCTGTCAGATCTGACGCAGATTTAGGCGAGAGGCTGTGAAGGGGATTCGCCATACCATCGATACGTTGGCCCAGGAATCTTATTGTGGATTTTCTGTTCGATGCGGTTTAAAAGCGATGTAGCGGTTTGATTGAAAAGTTCCATGCGATAACACATGGGAACCGTGCATGTGAAAACGGTATCCGTTAGCTATTCCCATTGTGACTCCGACTTCGTCGATCGGTTGATCCTTGATCTTCGGGTATCGGAAATTTCTGCGACGTATGACAAATGGTTTGTGAACGTTGGTGACTCCATTATCGAGAAGATAGTCCAGGCTGTGACCAATGCAGATGGGGTGATTGCCATCAACGATGCTGACTGTCTGCGAAAGTACCTCTCGCGATTTGGGCTGGAATGGAGTCAACTTTCCGTTACGGCTTTCTGAGAGAAGAGATTCATAGATCCGAAAAACATTTGTCGAAATGTTAGAGCATTTCAGGCCTAGTCTAGTATCAGCTCTGATGCAATCTTGGTAAACCTTCCCCTTGGCGTTTCCTGTCTTCATGTGGCTGGGTTCAAAGCAGAGATTGAACCGCCGAGAGGTGGGGGCCCTCCTTCCAAAAAGGTCACCGACAGCGGGAATGTTAGCGGAAACGGACACGTTGATAGGTTTTGCAGGCGTGCCATCGGATCTGGAGCAAGGCCTTCAGAGAGATGTAGCGCCATCGCCATGCGCGCCGCACCTCTCGATAGGCACTCTTGAGCTCCCGCCTGTGTCCGTTTCCCGTCTGAGTCCCGGCCACCAGATGAAAGCGGGCGGCGGCGATGACGAACTGGTAATAGCGACTGACCGACTTCCCTTCGATCAGTGCTAAGAGAGCTTGGGCTTGCCCGTAGTCTCCGTCGCGCGCAGCGTCATAGGCCAACCACGTTCGGTGCTCGGGAAAGGTGTGATCTTCCTTGAGGCTCAAGGCATGACGGCTCACATTATGGGCGTCCTCATACTGTCCCATGTCTCGAAAGGCACAGGCGAGATTCAGGAATGCCCATGCAGGAGACCCTGATCGTTGCCGCCAGTCTCCAAACCACTGCACCACATCACGCGACGCGTTCGTCATGATCAGGGCGTAGGCCATCAGTCCATGGGTCGTCTCATCACGGGCCAGTGTGGAACCGTGGTGCCGCAGCAGACGCTGGACCGCTGACGAGGCGTCGCTGTCGGCGAACCGTTGCAGCATCGCTTGCGCTGCCAATTGCCCAGCCGCACCATTGTGAAGTACCCGGTCAAAGCCACGGAACCGCTGCAGGGTCAACAACATCAGATCGCGTCGCTCCACCCAGAGCGTCCCGACGACGGGATTGACCGTCGGCTCCAGCACAAGACGCTCCAACGCGGCCGTCGTTTCATGCCTCCAACCCGCTGAGTCCAACAGCTCCAGCGCCTCGCGATAGATCTCGATGTCGTCCTCGGTTGACCACAGGTTCTCGAACACCTGGAAAATCTCTTCGCGTTGGCCGCAAGCGAGCGCCAAGCGCAGACCGCGGAGACGCGTTTCCGCGGAATTGACGTGCGTCCGCAACGTTGTCAATACAGCGTCGGCAGCCTCATAGGCTTTAGCTTGGAGCTCCAGGTCGAAGAGCAGCTGCGCGCCGTACACATAGTCGGACTTGAGCTGAAGCGCGCGCCGGAGATAGGGACGGACATCCGTCTCCGGTTCGGCATTCAGAAGGGCGTGTGCGAGATAGCCTAAGGCATAGGGACTGTCGGGATCGAGCCGATGCAGAGCGCGAGCCGCTTCGAGGTAGGCGGGATAGTCTTCCCGTTCCGCTTGCCAATCAGCCAATACTTCCCAGCCCGGCGCATAGTCGGGTTCTTCACACAAGATGTCCTGGAGTGTAGCCAGCGCCGCCTCTTTATCTCCCCGTGCCGCCAGCACACTCGGCTCCTTGATGCGCAGAGCCACGGGGGGACGAGCACCCCAGGCCGTCGTGCGTAAGGCCATGAGTGCATCCTCATAGCGTTGCTCCGCGATCAGGGTCTCCACCTTGACGAGATGGGCCGCCAGCGTGAAGGGTGCGAGATGAATGGCTCGCTCGAGGGCCGCCAGCTTTTCCTCCACATCCTCAGTGACCCGGGCCACCGCCATCCATGCGAGGGGCTCTCCCGGGCGTTCCGCGGCGAGACCGCGCGCCAGCTCGAGCGGCACGTGTGGGCGCTCGACCGTGGCGCAATAGTCGCCCAAACGATCCCAAGCCCAGTCGTATCCAATATAGAGTCTGACCGCCTGCTGGATATGCGTGATGGCCTCTTCTCGGGCCTCGAGCCGCCAGAGGGTGGAGCCCAGATAGCCATGTAACACCCCCTCGGTCGGCGCGTGCCGAATCGCTCGCTCCAAGCAGGCTCGCGACGCGTTGAAATCCCCGTCCGCCTCAAACGACTCTGCCAGTTTCGTGGTCGCAGCGCCCCAGGCAGGATTGAGCCGCAAGGCCTCGTGCAAGGCGGTCCGCTCAGCCAGGCGATCACCCATCCGTTTAGCCACCTCCGCGAGCTCGACGTGCACTCGCGGAAGAAGAGGAAATTTAGCGATCGCCTGCAGGCAGAGATCGTGCGCGGAATCGTACTGCTGCCGATCAAGATGCTGCCGGATACAGGCCACCCAGGTTTGCCAGAGGTCTGGCCGCACGCGCCGCGCGTCTTCGAGCATCTCCGTGAGCTCGTCGGGTTCGAAGGTCCCTCTGGCTGCCTGCTGGAAGGTCAGGAGAGAGTCCCCGACGATGACCTGCCGCGTGAATTCCTCCACAACGAACCGTAAGGCGTCACGGCGCTCATCCCGCGTACTGCAGGCCTCGATCAGTTTCGTGAGGGCATAGTCCGAATCGATAGACCGACGAAGCGCCGCGCGAAAATGGGCTTGAGCGTCGACGAGTTGTCCAGCGAGTAGTTCGATATACCCGCGAGTGCTGTACCAGGGCACGACATCCGGCGCGAGTTCATAGGCTTGCTGGCTTTCCGCCCTGGCCTCATCAAACCGACCCTGCTGGGCCAGCGTCATGGCGAGTTGACGCCGTCCCCAGGCATTCGTCGGACTGATGGTCAGCAGTTGGCACAGGGCAGCTTCCTGCTCACTCAGGGGAGCCTCATCGAGCCATTCGGCGAGCAGTTCGTTCAAGCCCTGATGGTGAGGAAACCAGCTGACGACTGCCCGTAAGTAGCTAATCGCCGTAGCACGGCCTTCGAGGTCAGCTGTGAGACGAACCAGCGCTCGTTGCGCCTTGAGATCGAAGGGTTCGCTCGTAACCAACTCTTTCCAGAGCGAGCGGGCGCCGGCAAGATCTCCTTGATGCTCTTGAATCTGTGCCGCCGTATGCACCCACTCTGTCTGCCGGCAGCAGGCACGCGCACGTTGGAGAAAGGAACCAGCCTGTGCGCTATCGCCGGTGTCGAGGGCTGAACGAGCCGCCATTAACAGCAAGGCGCCGTCTTCTGGGTGAGCGTCGAGTGCCTGATCTCGCACGCCCATCGCCTCCTGCGTCCGATGGAGATCTGACAGACAGTGGAACAGCGTGATCGCCGGCTGAGGCGACAAGGTGCCATAACGGCTAACACGATCGCGCAAGAAGGTCAGAGCCGTTTCTTCCTCTCTGACGGTCCGAGATGCGCGGAAGTACGTGGTGGCATGACCCTCATACGTGGATTCCATCGTCGCGGCTAATCGGTAGAGATTCACGGCCTTCGGGTATCCTCCCGAGTACCAATGCGCATCAGCCAGCGTGCTGAGGCCTTCCGCACTATTCCATTTGCGGAGAAGGGCCTCGACAAGTCTGGTGGCTTCGGCTCTGGTCCGGCCATCGTCGAGCAGCGCTTGGGCGTAGCGGAGGGTGAATAGTGCATGGGGCGAGGAGCCGGTAGTTTGTGCTTCGAGGTAAGCCAGATACGTCGACCGATCGGCGACGCGCCGGAGAAGCTCCGATTTGTAGAGTCGCAGGTTGATCTCTGTGGGAGCGAGCTTGAGCAACCGCTCAATCAGCTCAAGTTCTTCCTCCGGCTGCCCGTCATAGTTCGCGAGGCTCCGCTGCACATTAAGGGTGATACGATGTTCCGGTGCCCGACGAAGGAGTTCTTCGCAGCTCGCGACGGCTACGGCGCGATCATGCCGACTGAGTGCCTGTTGAACCTGATGCTGGAGATCATGCAGGTCGGCCTCAGGGAGCAGAAGCAGGTCAAGACGTTCTCGTTCCTCATAGGGCACCAGGGCCATCCCCCGCGGTCCCGTGGCCGCGTGCGTCCGAAAAAACGACATCTGCGCAAACTCGCGGGAGACGCGCTCATAGGGATCGCGAATAAGGAGCACGCCGCGTGGCGCGTCATAGCCGATCACGGCCTGTAAGTGGGATCCGCCCGGATACGGTGTGGTGAGGGTAAAGGGAATCCCGGCATCAATTAGGGCACATGCCGAGTCCCAGGTCACCGTGAATTCCCGGGCCACCCATCCATTGGTCACGGCCCAGTGGCGTTCACTATGGTGCGGAGTGCCGTCATAACAGATCGCTTCAGCCACCGTGAGGTGATCCGCCGGCTTCTTCCAGTAGCGACTGATGGCGGCGAGTGTGGCGGGCGCACAGGTCATGTGGTGCTGACGGACGAAGCCGACCGGCAATAGTACACGCCTCATCGCCGACTCCGCCCGATCGAGATTGTTGGCGACCTCTTCATAGAAAGGAACCTTGGCAAGATGCGCATACGTCAGCGCGGCCCGCCGATCCCCCAGTAATTGATAGACGTCACTGCGTCGACCGGAGAGCCACGCGACGGTCCCTTTGTCCTTCACCACGGCCAATTGCTCGAACCGGTTGAGTGTGTCGAGAGCACTCGTATAGTGCCCCCGTTCTATGTGCAGCTCGGTTAAGGACGCCGCGATCCGAGGACTCTCGATCGTCATCAGCGCACGGCGCAAGGTCTCGATCGAATCCTCATCCAGCCCGACAAGAGTCAGGACGTGAGCCAGACACAGAACGGCGGCGGGGAGATGCGGTGTGAGGGCATAGGCGCGCCGGGCAGCATCCAACGCCTCTTCATATCGATCTTCGAGTTCGTAGATGACGGCGCGTTCGGTCCACATCCAAGACGTATCGCTGTGCTTCAGGGCCGTATCCATGAGACGTTCAGCTCGCTCGAAGTCGCGGTACTGCGCGTACAGATAGGCCATGAACGCCGTCGCGTCCCAGCGCACCGAAGACTCGGCCTCGATGAGAGTGCTGTGCTCGAACAGCTCCAGTGCCGCGAGGGGTCCTCGCCGTGCCATCAGGGTCGGCGCCAGGAAATACGCCGCTTCTGCACTTGAGGGGTGAGCTCTCCACAGGCGGAGGAAGATCGCCGCACTCACTCGTTCGGCAGAGAGTTGCGAAGCCAGCCGCCCAGCGAGAATCCGAGCGTCAGGGCCCGGCCAGGTGTGCAAGGGGCCCAGGGGAGTCCCGGTAGCTAGAGCTTGGACGAACAAGCCCTGGTCATAGAGTGCTTGGATGTTCGTGAGGAGATCCGCATCCCACACCGCTGGAGCAGCCTCTGGAGGACTCGCCTTGGGAGAGGCCAATCGGGCAGCGTGAGGAGTCATATCCTATACCTGGCTTGTCGACATGGATCAGAGGATGGGACATCCGCCCCGACTCTCGGTAGGGAACTAGAAGCAATACGTATCGATAGGCGTGACGGGTTGCTCACAAGAGTAAGTGTAGCAGAGGACAAAATGGGCTAAAGGAAGGGTCCGGAGTACTCAGTGTCTCCGTACCATTGGCAGAAATAGTCGCGGTTTTAGGGTGATGGGGATCAATGGAACCGAAAACCGGGTTTGCGGTACGAAGCACTTCCAACCGAAAGATCGCCTCAAGCCTCCTGCAACCTCTTCAAAATCACCTACTCCATGCCTCTACTGTCATCTCGGACACAGGCCCGAAACCCCTTCAGCCACACCGCTCATCGACCCAAAGCCGAAGTTCACGACCGACGGCTATCAGAGGGGAGATCTTACGCCGATCCGCACATGAACTAGTGATAAATGGTTGCACCGTCGCAACTCATTGAACAAGAGTCGATTATGGTGTATTGTTCGTGAACCATAGTAGCGTCTTATGCGGATAGAAATGGTCGGGGCCAGCTCTTGCGCGGATCCGTCTAAACATTGTTAGGCATCAGATACATAGGCCTCATCGGACGAAATGGCGCAGTCCTATCGCATTGGTAGGACGCTTGGGTTCATCAGAAGTTTCACTTGCGGAGAAGCGGAATGAATCCATTGACCCATGTCCAAAAAAGCTACCAGCGGCTTCGGAGAATGGCTGGATACACCCTGATTGCCCTGCCTCTGGCAATCATTCTGCTAGCTTTCTTTAAATACCAAGAAATACAGCCGACCTTGAGTCATTACTACTTCTTTGAGGAGCATCCTGGACTTATCCGTACGATGTTTACGGGGTTCCTAATCCTCGTCGGCGGTGTAATGATTGCCTATAGAGGGTTTGACAACAGAGACAACTGGATACACAACCTCGCGGGCTTCTTCGCCCTTTGCGTAGCTGCGTTTCCGAAACTACACGACGCAGCCGACCGCTATTACACAACGGGACTGCTTTCTGGACTTCATGGTCCTTCGGCAGCATTGCTCTTCTGTCTGGCCGCGTACGCGGTTTGGTACTGCGGCGGCAACAGTTTCAAGAGTCGGCTGAATAGCTCGGAGTTGCGCATATTAGAAGTATCGAAGTGGACCTCCCTTGGGACAATGCTATCGGGCATCGGCATCTATATTGCCTTCCTCGTATTCGGGAAAATATTTTCCCTGCCGAACGTGGGCATTATTACGGTTGAACTGCTTGGATTCTTTGGTTTCGCGTCTCACTGGCTAGTGATGACTCGCGTCATTTCGACGGCAAACACTAGAAAGGCCACGTCAAGAGTTACACATCAGGATCACAGTGCGCTGCTGCAGGGTGATGTTCACACACGAATTGTGCCCACGATACCGGGGCTACAGGTGCCTGCTGTTACACCGCCGGAAGAGGACTTCATACTGTGAGAGCCCTTCTTGCACCGCCAACTGATGCCTAACCAGCGCATCGAGGGGACTACGCCCCTCAGCGCAACGTTAACGCGACAGAGCTGAGGACCGTTTTACAGCGAGACGATCTCGGCGCTGAACTTCCGCACTTGGCCGATGACAGTCCGCGCCCCAAACCGGTCGATCACCGAATTGAAAAGCGGCCATTTGCACCACCGTCGATTGTGGGATATTGTTCGCGATCGTTGGAGGTGTGTTGCGCGGATAGAAAATGGCAGATCCGGCTCTTATGCGGATAGGCCTAAACATTGTTAGGCCACGCTATGACAATCGAGACTCTATTAGGTCTTCTGAACGATCGCTTTACAGGCTTTCACACCTTATGGTCGTTCTACATTTCAGTATCTGGTGCTCTATTGGCGTATGTCGCCTCCACCTTCACCACGGCAGCGGCGAGCGGCGTTCGTATCATTCTGATCGTCGCATTCGCCATGTTCGCGGCAGTAAACGCGAACGCTCTACTTGACGTCCGAGACCAACGAGAGAATCTGGCGTCACTGGCAAACATAAGGGTTGCTTCTGACTTAGGAGCCGGGCTTATCAAGGAGCCCGAAGCGGTAGTGCTTCGGCAATTCATATCGAAGGGAGAGCCTCACTCCTTTGTCCGTGTGCTGACGTTCCATGTCGTTTCCGATTTACTTGTCATATTGGTTGTCTGGTACGTCCCTGGGGCACTCGCCCGAACGAAACGCGCACTCGCACTGAGTCAAACTCCAGTTGTTCCGCGTAATCGGCGTTATCTTGACCCAGCCCTCATATCCCGTGACGAGCCTGGGAACGTGTGGATTCTCGGCAAGAATTTTCCGATTACGACATCAATGGGTACCCTGATCATTCCCGAAGGGTTCAGGTTCGACCTCGCCTCCATACCCCGCGCATTTTGGTGGTTGCTCGCTCCGTTTGAACTCTCAGTGGCCGCACCATTAGTACACGACTATCTGTATTCCCATGCTGGCAAGCCAAGCGTTCCTGTTTCCCTATCAAACGAGAGCCTTCCTCCCCCGATTAGAAAGTCGCTATCCCGTGCCGACGTTGACCTTCTCTTTCTGGAAATTATGAAGGATGAGGGTGTTTCGTTCTGGCGCAGGTATCCAGCCTATGCGGCTGTTCGAGTATTTGGTGAACTCTCATGGGCTTCGTAATACTTGCGTGGCCTATCAACGAGATCAACTCGGATGTACAAAGGGGCCGCTTTACAGCGGTGCGATCTCGGCGACGAACTTCCGCACTTGGCCGGAACTTGCCTGTCGATATACGTGCGCTCTTACATCGTCTGTCAGATCAAACCTAAGCTTTTGCAGATGAGGAGCTTGCGCTTGTGTGGTGGACCGGCTATCATGCCGTTAGTCATTCATTTCTGGTAGGCTGTTTACTCGCCGAATTCTCCTTTTCTCATTCATCTCTGCTGAATGGTTTCGTCTGTCTGCGGATGTCTCTCCTCTTCTTGAGTTCCAACCATTCTGATGCGTTCACGATGACCTGAATCGAGCGAACGTCCTTCCAGCGTTATACCCTTCTATTCTTTTCATTCCCCGTTGTTGTGTTCTCTACATGTTTGCGTGCTGGTTTCTGACGAATCGTTGTGATTCGTGGAAATCGTTGCGTGCGCCTCGTTGCTCGGTGCTCTAGAACATTTGGCCGATTCATTCGAATCGGAGTGGGTGAGGTGTATTCATTTCATGAAGCTGTCGAACCGTATGGTTCCGATGGCAGAGGGAGGTGTGTGATGGAGCAAGTTAAAATATCAGTCAAACCAGTGCGAGAAGTGGTGCTGGTCGAATTGTATGCTGGAAACGTCTCTGCGCGTGCGTTTCAATTGGTCTATGACGATGTCTTTGCTCGTCTGGATCAATTGATTGATGCGGGGATGGCGTGTTGGATTAAATCACGGGCGGATCATTTCGTGGTTAAGACGCAGCGCGATGTGTCCTCGATCGAACTGGCTGCCGAGATAAAGAAGCAATTGCGGCTGTGATTCGATCAGCTTGTTTGGTTTGTGTCGGTGTGAACCGATGCTGACGTTTCAAGTTGGCCAACATCGCTGAGAGTTTCTTCGCCGGATCTCCAATCATCAAATACCTATCTGTTCCGACAAACGTTGCGTTCGTCGTCCAGAAGCCTTTGCGACTGTCGATGAACCGATTGAGTTGTCGCTGCACCTTCAATAAAGGCCGATTCACCATGTCGACTCTCGGGTTGTTGCCACTACTCTAGCACAGCCTTCGGAGTTGGACTAGTGCGGTCCTATCCAACTCGTTTTCTCACTTAATTTATAACAAGGAGTGTCGTTATGAAGACGTCTATCGTCGAACGGGCCGTGGTCTATGCTGTGATAGATGGAACGGTGCATTCGGATCGGGATGGATTGATTCAAGCGATCTGTCCTGATCGAACTGTCGCTGACCATTATCTCAGTGATCAGATGATTCTGCAGGAGATGAATGGTGCACGGTGTTGGCGAGTAGTGGAGATCCCCATTGCGTCGCTGATTGCTGTGCCGGTCGATCTGCAGGTGCTCTACGTCGTCTATGAATCGGATGATGATGGAGTCCGGCCTGTCTATCTCACCCATCGTGAGCGATTGGCGCAGATGAAGTTCCGTGAATTGGACGTCGATGCGCAAATCCGCTTACTCAACCATGAATTAACTGGTCAGATCGGATCTCGCACCCGCTTTTGGTGGGAATGCTGTCCGGTCGTCTATCGAAAGGAATGTTATGAACACCACATTTGAGGCGCAATTACGATCACAGTCGACGTTTATCATGGCCCTGTTGGATTCAAGACATCCATGTGATCGGTTACACCGAGGACATGTGCCATGTCTTGAGGAAATCCGTCGTGTGTCTCTAAATGGAGAACGACTAGGGCTGGAACTATATGGTCTGGCCGAGTCGGTGATCTGTTCCGATGGTGATCGACAGGTGTCTGTGCGTACATTATTGGATGAGCTTGAGGCACAACTTCCGATCGACTCGAATGTGTCGTCGGAACAGTTGGAGCACGATTATGCTGATGCAGTCGTCTCATTGGCTTGTAAGCTTGGTCCAATCAGTGGCGAGGCGTTACTGTTCTGCGCGCGAATTGAAGCGAGTCGTGTCGCGTCTGAACGTTATGACGAGGATAACGATACGCTGATACTCGAAGCTGAATGGGCCGCGTTGTCCAAGGAAGAGCAATACTGCCATTGGCTACGCTTCCATGATCTCTGCGCTGTCGGGCTTGGTGATGAACATCGCTTCTATTCGCTCCTCATGACTCGCACATTGGCGAATTATGAGGGGGAGTAGCGTTGTGTTTCTGGCCCATCTTCCTGTGTCTCCATCCTGACTGCTCTCGCAGTCGGTGTACTTCTCGGTAGTTCATTTCTATTCACCTATTTCATAACTGGCACCCAGTTGAGGTGTCCAAGAAAGGATGTGTCTTATGACTACGTCAATCCATACGCATTACTCCACGCAGAATCATTCCAACCTGCGCGATCTTCGGATTGCGTTGGCTCCTGCTCGGCTGTCTCGGACCAATCGGTTGCCGTTGGAGCGAGGTTTGACTGCCTTGAAACCAATCGACCGATTGGATGACGGTCAATTAGAGCAGGTTATCCATCTCCTGGAATCTGGGCGCTTTCGTATTTCGCCGGCGAACTGGCTGCGATTACGTGAGCGTGCGTATCAGATGGCGTTACAGGAATTTGGCAATCGCCAATTGCGTAACGAACGGACTTATGAAGAGAATCGCTACGACCTTGACAATCTCCCCGACTCGCCGAATCTGTCTTGGAGCTCTCCAATGGTTCGGGGATATGTGGTGGGATTGGAAGATGGTCGATTAGCACGACGGATTGATCATGCACGCGCCATTCCATTCTGTGGGCTACAGGTTCCTGTCCGCCTGTCAGAGATGGAGCGTGCGCAGGATGCCGTGAGTCGCGTGCGATGGATTACAGGACCGGTGCAGTGTTCGCGGTGTGATGGCTATCATCTGCCGGCGAAAACTGACGTTGGTTCATCCGTGGCACCAGATCTCTCCCGTGCGAACAGTGACTCTGAGATTCACTGTCCGCATTGTCAGGGGAGTTCACTCAGCTTTGAACGCGATGGGTTACTGCTGACTGCCCATTGTTTATGTGGGTGGGAACGCGTGACCACGTTGTTGGGGCTGGATCCGGACATGATTGAGAAGAATACACAGAGTCTCTTGGCTGCGCCGATCCGTGATGTAGTGGATGAAGACGAGAGTCTTCTGCCGATGTCATGGGATGGCGTGGTTGAGACTGAGGCTGTGCATGAAGGGTCAGAAGAGGAATTGGTCGAGAGTGAGACAGGTGATTTGGTGGAGACTTTGGTGGGAATGAGCGAAGGCGCTGAATCATTGTCTGACTCAGAATCCATGTCTTCTACGCCTGAGCTGGACGATCCGGAGATCGATCTGGAGGCGTTGCTGACTCGAGAAATGGTGCAGTTCTGGTCGTCCTATGAGCATCGTGATTTGCGTCGGTTGCTCTTGGATTGCACAATGCGTGGAGAATTGGTGCCGTCGACCATGCCGGATGAGACGTCTGCCGTGTCATGTGAACGTCTTGGTCTGGTATGGACGGTTGCCGCGACATTAACTCAAGGCTGTGGTCGGATGTCGACGCAACAGCAACAGGAGTTTGTGTCGTGGTTGGTGCAGAGTTCTGATGAGGAACTTCGCCAATTCTTACCAGAAGGGACCGAAGAAAGCTCCTTACCGCCCGTGTATATCAAGATCAGGTCTTGGATGCGGTCGTGTCGGGAGCGTGTCTTGAAGTTTCGTTCAGAATCCGCTGGCGTGCGTTTATTGTCGCGTCAGTTTGGAGTGAGCGAAACGGCCTTTCGGACAGCAGTGCAACTGACGGCTGTTGCGTAAGGTGACGTGAGGGTCGGAGGATGATCTGGGTTACTGATGAATGTCAGGCCCGGATCATCCCTCTGACAGTGGAAAAGGGAACCGTGTTGTTCATGAATGACGATTAGACGATGGTCGATCGTATTCGGGACACGCTGGTTCCCTTTTTTTGCCTTCATTCCCCTGAGGCATTAAGCGGCCGCTGAGAGTGCCGGCGCCGGCAGTTTCTCTGTGAGCCAATCGACGCGGTGGGCCCGGACTTCTCCCACCGGAACGGTTTTGTCACCGACCTTGCGTTTGGAGAAATGCAGGGCGCCTTCGATGGACACCATTTTCCCCTTGGTGAGGTTGGCGGCACAGGCCTCAGCCCGTTTCCCGAAGACACTGATGGGAATGAATTCCACGGGTTGATCCGTACGGCCTTTCTTCCGAATGCCGTTGACCGCAACGCTGAAATTGCGGACGGAGGCTGGCTCTTCATTGACGGTGATCGTTCGCAGATCGGGATTTCCGGTCAAACGGCCAATGAGGGTAACAGTATTCTTGTCGAGCATGATGATAACTCCTTGATGGGTGATGAGTGCATGTTGGTGTGCTGAGATGATGATGGTTGGCTTAGATCACGATGGAGCCTCCTGGGAATGAGTGAAACATGAGCCGTGGCGACCCTAGAGCCGCTTTGAACGTGGGTTACGCTGCGGGTGACACTGTGGTAGCCGGCGGGGTGGGCATGAGCCCGCGTTGGATCGCAATGGCATGCAGGCTTTCGACAGCCAGTCCATGGTCGGAGGCTTTGAAGCGACAGCCGGCCTTCTTCTCCCGGAACCGTTGAAGATCGTTAGCCAGATAGGCAATCAGCCCGGTCATGAGGCTGTCGGTCGTTTCAAAGACCGATGGATCCGGGTGATGGAGAAAGGGATGGGTGGATTCCGGGTCACCTGCCAGGATAGATAAATCCTCCGGGCCGAGACTGAGCAACCAATCGACGATTGGTTGCACGCGGGCTTTGTCTTCCGCGTGCAGGGTGAGAAAGTGATGAATGCGTTCGTCTTTGCTCTTAGGAAGATCTTGTGGAGACAGGCTGAAGTGATTCAGCCAGGGGAGGTTGCATTCCTTGAGGAGTCGACCCGCGGCGGCCCAGACGGCCATCCGGGTCGTGGGATTATCCTTTGCTTGTAACGCGCGGTCCAACAAGGTTTGTCTCATTGGGGAACGAGACATCTGAAAGAGCTGATAGGCCGGTTCGTGCAAGAGATCGCTGAGGTGCGAGATCTCTTCGGAGACGACAGCCCTGAAGGTTTCTTGGAATTCCTGGTCGCTCGCTTCATCAGTCATTCGATGCTCAGCCAGAGCAATGAGCTGCTGGACAATGATGGGATGGTTCGTGCTCGCATGCCGAGCCTCCGGGTGTTGAACGAGCTGGAGGACTTGGTGAAGTTCGTCGAGATTGAGAGGGGTTGTTTCCGGCACTTCGCTCATTGTGACCGGATCGTCGTACATGGAGGGGTCTCTGGGTTCTTCGGTGGTGAGGCCGAGGTCCTCAGGGTCCTGTCCGGGATCCTGCTCGATCTCCAGATCCTCGTGGTCATCCGGGTCTTGAGAGCCAGCGCGAGATTCCGAGCCGCTACTGTCTACAGGGAGATCCGCGGTGGGCTGACTGGAGAGGACCCAGTCGGATATCGCGGATTCGTTGGCAGACGTCTCGGTCGAGGTCAGTCCGTGGAGTGGCCGTGCATAGCGTTGGGCGCAATGCCGGCAGACGAGGGTGTCGGAGTCGTCCCAGTAACTCGCGCTTCGTAAGTCGGCCTGACATTTCGTACAGGGAATGGTGGAACTGACGGGTGTGAGTTTCAGCGATGTCGCGGAAAGGGGAGGGAGATGTTTCCCTTTGCACGAGGGGCAGAAGCGTGTATGGCCGGGTTGTCTTCGTAGTCCTTGGGCGAGTTCGAGCGACATGATTACTTGGATGCCGCATTGCGTTTGAATGCGGTTGGAATCGAGGAGTACGGCACGCCGGCCGTCCAACAAGACGACCTCTGGTTTCACCCGTTTGGACTGCTCCCATCGGCAAATGAGGATGGGAAATGCGGGTTCTTCGTGATCGTTCTCGTAGCGGGTTTCCCGTTTGTAGAACCGGTCGCGTTCTTCTTCTTGCCATTGCTCGATGAGCTTCGCATAGCGCGCCGAGAGCTTGTCGTAGACCACGTCTTCTTTGTCATGGGGTTCCAGAATGACGGTGGTCGGCATGCGAAATGGGCTGTCCTCGAGATCGATCGGCTCACGATATTGGTTGAGGCAAATCATGGGGGTAGACCTTTCCTGTGTATTCGAATGAAATGATCGCGATTCTTGGTTGTTATGCGGCTGCCCGGCCCGTGCCTGCAGCCGGCAATTCATGCAGATAAATCTGATCGAGACGGCAAAAGAGGTGGTAACTGACTTTCTCTGTTTGGGTCGCCGGATCGATCCAGGTTTTGCTTTGCAGTTCGGCGTTGTGCACCGTGACCTTGCGGCCGACAGGCAGACGTTCGGCGAATGCATGAAGTTTGGCCTGGTCTGTTGTTCCTGGGACTTTGATCTCCATAAAGAGCGGCGTTTTACTGTGCAACAGATGGACCGCGATGGAGAAGGAGAGGAGCCAGCCTTGGTTCCTGGCCGAATAAATGCCTGGTGGATGAGTAATGCGTCCGCCGAGCGTGCAGTAGTTTTCGTCTTTCATGATGTCCTCCTTGCCTGACGAAGATCATCCTGGAGGACTGACTGCGCGGAGCGCCTGGCCGAATCTCTTTGTCTGGACGGAGGTATGCAGGAAGCGCAAGGGATGGGGAACGAGGCGGGAGGGTGAGGGGAGATCAGAGGGTCTCGATTCACGCGGGGACCGTGACCATACCGTCCGCTTGTCCCCCTCCTGGCGTTGTGCTCAGGCACTGAGGATACTTCGCATCCCTGCGCCTAGCAGGGGGAATGCGCGGACTAATGATCCTAGTTGAGTCTTTAGGCTTTGACCCACAGTGGGCGTTGACGTTCTGGCTGCCTGACTGTGATGTGGCCACCGGGTTCTGGCGTGGTTGGGATCACCATTGCGGTCAGTTTGTAGTCTAAGGGGAATCGGTGTCCTTGCTTCATTCGCAGTTTGAGTTCAGTTTGGTTGGCATAGATGAGTTGGGTGATGCCGCGCCCGAGGATATTGAACAGTTCGCCTCCGGGGAGGTAGGGCAGCGGGAGAAAGTTACGGTCGATGGGGACGGACCTGGCGCCGGCTAACCAATTCAGAATGCCCGCAGGCGTGAGTAAGAGTTGGAGGTGTGCGCGGGAAAAAATGAATTCTTCTTCATGGTAAAAGGCTGCACAGAAGTGCATGACATTGTGATCTTTATAAAGGGGATGTTCATGCTCATGCGGTGTCCCGAAATCGAAGATTTCGACTCGGTCTACGCTGAGCGGAATTGTGGTGACGGAGGGAGGGTCATCCTGCTCTGGAGGTTCCGTGGTGGGGATGAGTAGTTCTTGGGTCGGTTGGGAGGGGGCAGCGATGGGGGTGGCATCGGGGGCTGGGACAGTCCCGATGTTGGTTCCTTGGATCCGAATGAGGATATCGGTCCGGATGTCCTCGGCATAGAGGGCGGCGCGGGTGGATCGTCGACTCAGGGCTTGTGCGACTTTGCGATCGCTGGCAATGTTCGGCCAATCCCGGGTGTAGAACCATTCCAATTCAGCCAGCAGATCGCGGATATGGTCGAGAGTAATTGGGGACCCCTCGGTGGGGTGGGGGCCTGTTCCGTTCTGACTGCCTGTCTCTGTGTGGTTCCCCATCTTCGTGTTCATAGATCCTCCGCAAGGAAACCCCTGACTTCAGTCAGGGGATGAGTCGGGGGTAGTTGACCTCCCAGCCGGTAGATATCGGTACAACCTATTACGTTCTGCCGAAAGGGGATGGGGAAGGGCTGATCTGTAGGTCAAATCGTTGAATGACCAGCTCTTGGCTGGCGACGTTGGCTTGGACGATAGCAACCGTCTGTTCGTCTGATGACTTTCTTGGGATGACAAATAAGACCGGAAGAAGCCAGAGTTTGGGACGCATGGGAACCACGTAGGGTAGGAGGAATGCATAAGTAGAACGGAGTCGCTCAGTGGGAGGGGAATGTGGGTGTGGATCCGGTGGCGTTGGGGTCGATGGGCCCCATGGTGTCGTCTGTGGACAGAAGGTAGTGCCCGATCACGGTCGGTTCGATTTTACTGATGGATCCAGACCATTCTAGGCGATTCGGTGTCAGGAGATTTGGTTCATCGTACTCTACATAAACACTACCGGACCATTCAAAGAATTCGCCATCATGAGGGATGGGAATCCCAAGGAGAGTCTCGATAGGGATGCTTGTGCCGGCCGCATGTAGTTTCCGAAGGTACGGCAGACAAAAGATCCCTCTGGCACCGATGGCGTAGGTGCTCCTTAATTGGATCAGCGTGAAGACAATGGTTTCGTTCTGGAAGACCTGGCTTGGCATGTCGGGTGATGCGCACTTAGGCGGGGACTTCTTCAGGTTCTTGGTCTTCCGCCGGATGTGATTCTGGCTGGTGGGTTCCTTTGGGAAGGAAGGTCACGGTTTGGGCGACGACTTCGTGTTTGCTTCGTTTCTGACCGTCTTCAGTTTCCCAGCGCCGCTGTTGGATCCGTCCTTCCACGATCACACTGTTTCCTTTTGTCAGATATTGCCCGCAATGTTCAGCTTGTTTTCCAAACACGACGATGTCGATAAAGGTGACTTCTTCTTTTAGTTCCTCTCCTTGTTTCCAGCGACGATTGATGCCAAGCCCAAACGATGCGATCGGCGTCCCAGATGGACTGAATCGTAATTCAGGGTTCCTGGTGAGATTGCCCATGAGCACGGTCTTGTTGAATCCTGCCATTGTAGTCTCCTTTCAAATTAGGTGAAACGGAATGGATGAATCGTGAGATGGCGTCGATGCCAAGAAAAGGATCTCGGAGATCGGTATGTGTCCGTGTCGAGGAGCCGCACTACGTTAATAACAAGCTTGCGGAGGAGTCGAGCGGCGCTCGCAGGTTGGACGAACGGCTGGGGGTAATGGTTCAGGATCTTGATAGTGGTAGAACGATCCGGGTTTGTAGGGGAGCACGTTCCAATTTCCCATCATCACGGCATCGCCGAGATCGCGGGTGTTACGCCATTCATCGTAGCAGGCGATGGGATCGGCTGTTTGAGCGCACACTTTTTGGATATGCCCAGGGCCTTGGGCTAAGCGTTGGACTAAGAGGAGTTGGATCAAGAGGGATCCAGGATCCATGCGATTATGATAACGAAGAATGGTCACTCCGGCAAGGGCCGATCGGGCCGATCGGGTCGCAGAAATCGAGGTCATAATGGGGCACGCTGAGTTCGCTCCGTGGAGGGGTTGACCCATTATAGCGTATGCGGCCTGGCGCGAGGACCTGGACATCAAGCGGACCTCGGACTTGTGCGCTGAATACCGCGCAGGGAATGTTCCCGAAGCGTGTCTCGTGATAGAGAAAGATTCTGGTGTGGGTTCGGTGTCCTTTGGCCCGGACTCGGTAGCGCTGGCCTGGTTGCAAGTGTTGGAGGGCTTGCGCCGTCATGAGGACCTCATTAGGTGTAAGTCGTTCTCAGCCAATTCTCGATGAGCCAGTCATGCTCGGCGGTTATCGCCTCGGATCGGGTCTGGAACGGGCCCAGGATGGGTCCTTGGGTCGGTCCAAGATCGGCCATCCATGTGTTGCTTGAGGTCGGTTCGACATGAGACGCTCGAGTGATGTGTGTGTGACCGAGGGTAAAGAGTGGTTGAAGAAGGTCATGGTAGATAAAGTGCAGGCGGCCGTCTCGGGTAATTTTAACTCTGTATGATGTCATGTTGGCTGACTGTTTCTTGATAAAATTCCGGCTTGATGGTTTGTTGTGAGGGCTGCCCAAGTGCGTCTTCTAAGCGTTTGGTGAGGGTGCTGCACGCGGCCCCTTGTCCTCCGACGACATCAACAGTCACGGCGCCGGATTTCTTGATCAGTACGCGGATCGTTGTCATTTCTAGGCTCCAATCTGTCCAAGTTCCAGTTCAATTGACCCATCTTCCAACTGTGTTTGATTCAGGACACAGTGATTCATCGCCGTCAGGTGACCGAGGGTGACTTCGAGAGCGTACGCTTGTCGGAGAAGTTCTCCGTCCTGGCCGATTCGGTCGGTGAGACCATAGCCGCCTTTCCAGAAGTCCCAATGTAGGGCATAGCCAGGGAGCCCGTCTCGTCGGGTGACGATCCCGATCTCGTATGCGTCCGGTTGGTTTGGAATTCGGATCGCATGTTCGCACTTCCCGATATCCTGGTTGGTGAAACCGGTGGGGAACGGATGGTCGCCGACCACGGTCCCGTACCAACGGTAGTTGGTTTGACCCATGACGAGTTCCAGACCAAGACGCGTGGCCGCACGGCCTAACGCGGCCAGGTCGCGGATGAGGAGATCTTTGATTTCGACTGTATGTGACATGAACTGGTTCCTTTCCTATGAGTGGTCAGGCGGTCAGAGCCGTCCAGAGGGCATCTATTGATGGGTATCGCAGATAGATTTCTGCTTTGGCAGTGTCAAATGTGGACATGGCCCAAGGTGTTCGGCTTGTGATGCAACATTCGCATTGATGGAAGAAGGTCTGAAAGGTGTTGTCGATGCGAAGCGCTCGACGTTCATTGCCGGATTCATCAAAGAGATGGAGAAGAATACTCGGTTGGGATTGGAGGACTTGTATTGCCCGAAGTCCGTCATGGTTCTGGTTACAGCCGTTCATCCAGCACTCGAACAATGTGTTCGTGGATGGTGCTCCAAGGCTAATCATGGACAGGACTACGACGGCCGAAGAGCTGTCAAATAATCCGTTGCGGACTCCGATTAAGGGCAGAGGGCCCAGTGTCTCAATGAGCGCGTGACTCGTTTTGATGAGCCATACCACTTGCGGGTGCGGAGTGGACTCTGTGTCGACCAGGTAGAGTGCAAAGGGGCCGGGGGCGTACTTGAGGAATTGCCGATAGGTGGTGCCGGTCATGTCTCCGAGTCTCCCAGGGTGTAGTTTCTCCTGATCGTTATATGGACCGAGAGAGTACTCCCCGTTTTTTCACGGGGCGTGTCCCACGTCGTTTCCGCTCTGGTGTCATGGTTTCATGGCGCGTCACATCCACGTAATGAAAGCGGCCGGCACAGTTTACACAGCGGATTGGTTTATCCTCTTGTGCGGTTAGGACGAGGAGGCCTTTGCATCGTGGGCAACGTGGCATGGACATGAATAAATCTCCTTGGGTGGGGCAACTATTGGATGTGGGAGCGGAAGATCAGCTGTCTTGAACGCGAGCTGCTGCCGCTTATGCTGGTATGGCGGCGACGGAGCTTTGGCTGGTTTGCCAGATGGAAGCATGTTTCATCTGACGCGTACGCTGTCGAACTTGAGTCACTCGAGTACGGTCATGCAGGGTCCAGAAACGGGTGAGGCGATCGAGATAGGGGTCTTTGAGCGATGTGGATGATCAAGAATGATGGTGAAGTCTGGAGAATGGGGACAGCTACTTATTGGAAGTCACCATATCTCGAATGGCGTTCGTCTCTGCCGGGTAAGCGCGTGAGAGGAGAGGTACCATCAGATGACGTGCCAGACGATGAAGACCAGGGGCGTATAACAATATGTCCCAATGGACAACTCAAAGCGGTCGGATACCTCTAGCAAGTAGCAAGCACAACCGATCTGCTGGCTGATCGGATGACGTTCAGGGTGATGGGATGAGTGGTCAGAAAGGCAGAGCTTGTTGTGAGCCTCTCTCAAGGTTGAGATGGGATTATTATTATCCAAGATAGCCAAGCTCGCGTGGTCGCTTGCTTGATGTCATGCGACTTTCGGACGGGTGATTGGGCGGATACAATTGTTTGCATTTAGCTGTAAGTGCATGCATAAGTATCCAGACATATGAAGCGCGTTGACCTGGAACGTCGAGCTGAAGCTGTTTTCCGCCGCCATCGAGGTGTGCTTCGGACCTCTCAGGCGCTGAAGCTGGGGATCCATCCACGCATTCTCTATCGCCTTCGTGACGCCGGGCGGCTTGTCTCTGTGACCCGGGGAGTGTACCGGCTGGCCGAACTGCCGGAGCCGAGCCATCCGGATCTCCTGGTCGTAGCGCGTCGAGTCCCTCAGGCGGTGATCTGTCTCATCTCGGCGCTGTCCTTCCATGATCTCACCACCCAAATTCCGCACGAAGTCCACATTGCGCTGCCTCGGCGGACCCGGTATCCACGGCTCGATCACCCTCCGCTTCGTGTGTTTCTGATGACGGGGGCCGCGTACGCTGAAGGGGTCGAAACGCATTCCATCGAGGGGGTCCCGCTTCGCGTCTATGGCCCAGAAAAGACAGTGGTGGACTGCTTTAAGTTTCGGAATAAAATCGGCATTGATGTGGCCGTCGAGGCGCTGCGACTGGCTCGTGAGCGGAAGCACGTAACGCCCCGTGGGCTGCTTCGGTATGCCCGTCTCTGCCGAGTTGAACGCGTCATGCGTCCGTATCTGGAGGCGTTGACATAATGGCCGGACCTCTGTCCAATCTTCCGGCATCGATTCATCAGCGGTTGCTCAATCAAGCCAAGGAGCAGGATCGGCCTCTTCAAGAGTTGCTCCAGTATTTTGCCATTGAACGATTCCTCTTCCGCCTCAGCCAATCGCCGCATGCCACCCGGTTTTATCTCAAGGGGGCGCTCATGCTTCGGCTCTGGGATGCGCCTCTGTCGCGCCCGACGATCGATGTCGATCTGATGGGGCGGCAGGCGCTATCCCAGGAAGAGCTGGCGCAGGTCATCAAGGACGTGTGTGTCCAAAAGGTGCTGGATGACGGATGCCTTTTCGAAGCCGCAACCGTGCGAGTCCAGCCCATTCGTCTTGAGGATCAGTACGGGGGCATCCGTGTCACGTTCATTGCCCATATCGGAAAGATGCGGCTCAACATGCAGGTGGATGTAGGATTTGGTGACGTCATCGTTCCAGGGCCAATTCCGATTGATTTCCCAGCGTTACTGGATTTTCCGTCACCCCATCTTCTGGCGTACTCTCCTGAGAGTGCGATCGCGGAGAAGTTTCAGGCGATGGTGATTCTGGATTCAGCGAATAGCCGCATGAAGGATTTTTATGACATTTGGCTGCTTGCCAACGCGCGTCCATTTGATGGCTCTGTCTTGAGCCAAGCGCTCGAGGCTACGTTCACACGGCGACAGACGACATTTCCGGATGAAATCCCCACCGCTTTGACAGATCGCTTTGTGAAGGATCCCATTAAACAACAGCAGTGGAAGGCCTTTGTCCGGAAAGGCCATCTTGTGGCGCAACAGGTGTCACTCAGTGAGGTCGTGGAACTACTTCGAGGCTTTCTCCTGCCTCCCATGCGAGCGGTTGCCAAGAGGGCGATGTTTCACCGTCATTGGCCAGCCGGCGGGCCTTGGACGTGACGTCGTGGCTCAACGTTCGGGCCACACATCAGAACAGATCATGGAGACGGTGTCGGGCGAGAAAAGAGCTTCATACATCATGCAAGTGGAACGATGTAAAAGGGAGCCATTTGCAGGATTTCCAATCAGCAGTAGCTGTTTGTTGTGGTGATCGAGGGTGTGAGCAGCAGGGGCTCTGGCAGCAAGATGAAGGCGGTCGAGCATGAGGATCTTCCCCCAATCTTCGGTCTGCCTGTCAGAAAACCATCCCGACCTCTTTGCGACCCCCCTGGTCAACAGGCCGCACGGAGGTTGGCCTCTACAGAGAGACTATTGACGTCCTGCGTCGTGGAGAGGGGGCTAAAGAGTGGCCGGATTCGCTCGGAATCGGCGGCCGGATTCAGCGGAATATGCAGGTGACTTCCAGCCGGACGGTCGTGAGAGTACGTAGGCAAGTGTTTCAGTGGATGCTTGCGTGGCCGTTTAGAAGCATAGTTTAGTCGGATCGACAAAACTATGCTTCAGCGTTCAGCATGCTTGAGTGAAACGGATGGGGAATAGACTGTGCTTTGGATTGACATCCGCCACGGTCTGAAGGCCGGGGTCTCCGTGCCGGGGGAAAAGGGGTGGAACCACTCGGTTTGTGACCGTGGGAAGGTTGCAGAGAATCCTGTCTTGAGCCATTGTTTTGCCGGCTACACGAACTTCCGACAAGCGATGATTCAGCGGGTAGGTTCTCTTATGGAGAGTATGCTTGTTGAGGATTATTTACTGCCGAGGATGGCGTTCTTGGCTGCCTTGGCGATACGGAACTTGACCACCCGCTTGGCCGGAATCTTGATCTCTTCACCGGTTTGAGGATTGCGTCCGATTCTGGCCTTCCGGTTACGGAGAACAAGCTTTCCTAGTCCGTTAATCGGAAAACCATTTTTGGCTTCTCGATAGGCAAGCCCGGCGTAGTCAGCAAGGAATTGGATGACGGCTTTTTTCGTCAAGCCTGACTTTTGTGCAAGATGATCGGCGATTTGGGATTTGGTTAAGGATTTTGCCATCGATAGACTCCTCGTGCGTTGTGTGTCGTACTTGTATAGGGATGCGGTGGTGGTGTCAAGATCGTAACAAATCGAGCAGGTGTATTCAGGAGAATGCTCTGCGGGTATGGAGCTATTCCATCTGTGACCCATGGGAAGGGACATCTTCTCCGTACCGTTGCCGTGAGATCCATTCATCGATCAACGCTCGTCGCTGTGCCTCATAGTGAGGGACACGGTGCCCAAGGATACGGATATCGTGCTGGGCATCAACGGTGCGTTTGGCGTGGGCGGCGAGCCATTGCCGTTGGCCTGGAGTCAGCTGCGAGAGAAATTCCTGCCGTACGAGCTCCTGGCGTTGCTCATGAATCTGCTGTAACAGGATCAAGTGGGCTTCGATCGTCTGGAAGGAGGGCATCGTGTCTTGGGGCATTGGCCCTGGATGGGGTGCCCGGCTACTTCCGGACCCCGCCGGCGTGACTTGCAGATGCGTGATGAGTGCCTCTGTTGTGGCGTGGTCAAACGTCAGGCGATAGATCGTGCCGGCAAAGGTCTGGGAGACGACGCTGATCAGCCCGCTCCGGAACAAGCCCTGCAAGCCATTGCGCCGGATGTGGTCGATTGAAACGCCGGTTCCGTGATGAATGTGGGCATAGCTTAACGGGGTGGTGTGCTCAGGGGTGTGCGGATGCCGGTGGGCCGTCAGGAAGGCGAGGAGTTGGACCTGTTTTGGATGGAGTGGCCGGGCTGCCGTGAGGGCTTGGACAAAGGCCGGGGTGATGGCGGTGCCAGGGGACCCCGGCGTGTCGGATGTGGAAGAACGACTGAGATCCGAGATCGGAGGAGCTTGCATCTCGCCTCGGTGGCCGATTTCACAGACGTAATCAAACGTGCACGGACGAAACTATACCGGAGGGTTCTTCGGGGTTGCAACAGCGAAAAACCGGTTCATGCACGTTTGATTACCTCACTACCATAGGGGTATGCGCTTCCCGATGGAGGCGGATCAGCTCGCGTTTGATGCGTCGGCACTCGGGGCAGGAGACCGGGAACTTCAGGCGGGTTCGGGAACGGATACTGGCGAGATAGGTGTGTTTGTTGTCTCGAGGACATTGCCACCAGACGATGAGTGCGGATCCGGTGGAGAAATTCGCCGGGGTGCGATCCTCGTTGAGATCCGGATGCCATTCTTTCGCCAGGTGCGGAAGTGTGGTGAGCAGCTGGTCAGCGCTGCGCTGTCGCGTACTGGTTTTTCGGATGCGATGGCCGGCACAATACGGGCATCCGCTCCGCCGTCGATTATTGACGGTGGTATCAAACACATGCGTCGGATCGATCGGACATTGCCACCACGCCCGATAGCGTGAATTGAGGGTGACATCGTGGGGGGTGAGGGCGCCGTTCTTTGTGGGATGCCACGTGGCGGCGATCGCCGGGGATGTGACGGCCAGCGTCCGGTTGCAAAACGCGATGCCCTGATAGGTTCTCAGAGCCAGGCGGCAGCGTCGGCAGCCGCTGTGCTTACTATAGCGGGATTTGAGCGAGGCCTGCCAAACGTGTGTGGGCATCCGGAGGCATTGCCACCAGACGGGAATGGTGGAAGCGGTGCTTAATCGGTCGAAGGTGAGCGCTCCGTTGAGGGTTGGGTGCCATTCCGCGGCCAGCTCGGGCAGCCGGTCGCTGAGCGAGGCTCGTCGTCGCTGTGGGGGGTTGGATGTCCGCATAGGTCCTATAGTGCTATTACGATCCGAGGCCGGGCCTTTCCGCTTAAGCGGACGAGGTCGGTACGAGCCAGCCCTGGTCGGCAAAGCTGACATAGCGGTTGTCGCCGACCACGACATGATCGAGCACCCTGATTCCCAAGAGATCTCCGGCTTGGGTGAGTCGCGCGGTGAGTGTGCGATCTTCTGAGCTGGGCGTGGCATCCCCGCTGGGATGATTGTGGGCGAGAATCAGACCGGCGGCGTTCATGAGGACAGCTGCCTTGAATGTCTCGCGCGGATGCACAATGGACAGAGTCAGTGAGCCGATAGAGATGGTATGGAGCCCGATGATGCAGTTCTTGCTGTCCAGAAGGATCGCGAGCATTTCCTCACGATCATGGCCGTGAAAGTAGTCGTGGAGCAACTCGAAGACGTGTTGGCTATGGGAGATCCGCCGAGCTGGGTACGGAAGCGAGGCTTCTCGAATGGCCATGAGCTTGATTCTGGGGATACGGGTCTGATGAACCGGATCGGGCAATGGAGGACCTGGCATCGGGGGTGCCGTGGAAAGAGCAGCAGTGGCGGTGGTGATCGTGTATCGGCTGGAACGTCTTGAGGGCATCGATTCCTCGCTGGATCAGCAAATGGGACATCACTGGCACTCGGCATGGCGTGGAGTCGTGTTGGAGAGGTTTCGCCCAGGAGTCTAGCCGGCGACGGACGGAGGCCCTTCGTGCTCGAGCGGGCCATGGGCAACGGGTGTCGTGTGGCTTATTGACACTCCCACGACTGAAGCCGTGGGCTTTCTGGCCTAAGCTTAGTAATGAGAGAGAAACCGTTCGGCGGCCGTGGCGCGGCGATGTTCCTGGTCGATCAAGCGTTTCGTGGTGCGGATATGTTCATGCCGCAGCATCTCTTGGACGGCCACCGGCGGCGCTTTTTTAGCCAAGGCCTGCTTGCCGGCGGTGTGCCGCAGGGAGAGGGGCGTAATGCCCGGCCGTTTGATCCCGGCGCGGCGCAAGGCGGCCGTGATGCGGCGTCGCATTTCTCTCGGCGGCATCGGCCGTTCGTCGTCGTCCGTGTACGTGGTGAAGAGGGGCGCGTCGGGAGGGTAGGCGCCGCTCGGATAGCGTCGCCGCAGATAATCATCCAGATCCTGTTTGAGCGACGCCACGATGAGCACGGGTTCCTCTGTCTGCTTCCCTTTGCTCTGTAGCGTCAGCCAGGCTTCTGTTCCATCCGGCCCGATGGGCCGGAGATCCTTGAGACGGGCCCGCGCCAGTTCCGTTTCTCGCGCGCCGGTTTTTAACATCAGCCGGCAGAGGACGGCGTCACGGTGCTGACTGAGTTTCTCACAGTCGAAACTCTGTAAGAGCTGTTTGATTTCCCGAAAGACTAACCAGTCGGTCGACAACTGGACCGGTTGGCGTGGGGGCACGACCCGCTGCCACGGATTGGTCTCGAGACGTCCTTGCGTGACGAGATACCAGCCCCAGCGTCGGAGGACGGCAAAATGGAGATTGTGGGATCGACTGGAGCCGGCTTGGTCCTGGAGGTGACGGGCATAGCGAAACGCCAATTGCGCGGTACAGAGTGGACGGGGGGTGAGGCCCGCCCACCAGGAGAGAAACCGCGAGAGTTTCCGCCGATAGGTGTCGAGGGTCTCGGCGGCGAGTTCGACCTCACAGGCCGAGAGATACTGTGCGACCCAGGTGGCAGCCTCGTCATAATCGAGGGCCGATGGGGGAGCCGCAGGGGAGGTGACAGACTGGTCAGGCATAGATCCACGCGCTACTGTGCGAAAGGGTTTTTAGCATAGGGTATCTATCGAGCCCTGGTATAACAAAATCTACCATTCCCCTACAAGCCCACCGCGCACCCGGAAAAGACCACCCTTCGCTTCACTGTCTCGGTACAGAGTGCTCTACCAGGGCCTTTCCTTGTATCGACACAGGCTCAGATCCAGGAGGCGTGACCTGGCGTCCCCGCCAGTGCCCAAGATGAGGGGCGATGGAGTACAAGAGACGGTACAGCTTGGCGAAGCGGCATGGAGCCAACGCGGACTGCGAGGGAAGGGACAATTAGCCGCAGGGTTATTACGAAGGGAGGGGATGATGCCAGGGAAGATCCGAAAGCGCTTCAATGTGTTGACTGCGGAAAACGATCACGCGGCCCGGGCATTTTCTGAGTATGTGCCGAAGGAATATCGGGATACCGCGCAGTACATCGATGTGCTGCAATGGAACATTGAGTGGTTCGGCGCCGGCAAGTCACAGGCGAAGGACCGTCAACGGTTCAACCGGGTGGTGGATATTCTGGAGGCATTCAATTCGGACCTGTTTGTCTTTCAGGAAATCGCGGGCCCCTCGAAAGACGGCCGGTATCCGGGGGTGTTGGATGCGGTCGCCGAGGAGCTCAATCGCCGCGGGGCCGGCGACTATGTGGTCTATTACACGGCCGCAGGCGGCGAGCAGCGGGTGGCGATGATGTGGGATCGGGATTGGCTCCGGTCGAAAGCAGACGTAGAAGATTTGTTTCCCCGCGGAGAGCATCAAAAACCCGGGAAGAAAGATCCCTTCGCTGGGCGAACACCCCTCTACGGCTATTTTACGGCGCGCATTCCTTCAGGATCCTCGGTACCCGTGCCGCCGGGGACGGAGAAGTTCGACTTTCAGGTCCTCGGCGTGCATCTCAAAGCGATGGCGGAGGGGGCGCCCCAACGGAAAGAATCGGCGGCGATCTTGGCGAACTGGCTGACGACGACGGCGCAGGCCACCGATTCAGACACGATGATTCTCGGAGATTGGAACGCCGCGCCGGATGCACCTGAATGGGCCCCGTTTCATGCGTTAGAAGATGATCCGGCAACGCCTGTGCATTTTCGTGACATTAACGATCCGAGCGATTACTCGTATCTGTGGCTGGCGAACCGGAGCAATCGGTTTCTCTCACGGATCGATTTAGCTGCGGTGACCTTGGCCTCGGCCGACCAGGTTGTGGATCAGCAGATTGCGAAGGTGGTGCAGTGGGTGCCCATTCAGGAAGCGTTGGCGCGGGCCGGGTCCATGAAAGATAAGGCTGTGGTGAAGGTGCTGCAAGAGGTCAAGGAAGCTGTCAGCGATCATTTGCCGACGTTGGCGCGCTTCTATATCAAACAGAAGTGAGAGAAGGAGTGAGGGATGTCGAGGCCCCGGCCGATCGGCGAGCGAGGGGCTATGGCTTGGCCACTATAACCACGCGGACCAGAAAGATCGGGGACGTGTTGCGGGTGGACTCCCAGCCTGGTGGTGGGATGGTGATCACGGTGCAATGGTCGTTGGCGTCCATGCTGTGTCTGGCATGACCCCGCCGATTCGCCGCCTGTTGCCTAAGGATCACAAGTTGGTCCGGACGAGGAGCCACCGTCAAGAGGTGTGTAAATAGGGTTCAAGCGGCGGTCCTTTCGGACTGATTGTCCTCGTCGCTGTTCACCCTGCCTGATCTGGTTATCCTTCCATCTTTGAACGGCACACCAGAGGCGACCAGCGGCAACAGCTCCGGCGCATTGAGTTTTCTCCACGACTTCTCCGCCACCCGGAGCATCTTCCAGATAATGGCCTGGGCCCCCTCCACTCGTTTGTAGCGACGAGACGCGTCCGTACGGAGCCGCACCGAGGCGAAGGGGGATTCCACGATGTTCGTCGTTCGAAGGTGAATCCAGTGTTCGTGTGGGAACGCATAGAACGTGACCATGCGGTCCCAGTCCCGCAGCAGCGTATCGACGGCGTTCTTCTCCGTCCTCCGGTATGTTTGCGCGAATTCATCCCGCCGCCGTTCGCATTCGGCTTTCGTCTCCGCATACGGCATCGCCTTCAGCAGCTCAGTCGCCTGCGGCTGGACTCGCCTCGGGAGATCGTTGAGGACATTGGTGATCTTGTGGTTCCAGCACCGCTGCTCCTCGCCGGCTGGATGGATTTCGCCAACGGCCGCCCAGATCCCGAGATGCCCGTCGGCCACCGTCAGCCGCGGGAACGTGAGTCCGCGGTGTTTGAGATCGCGCAAGATCTTCAGCCAACTCTCCTTGCTCTCCCGTTCGCCACTCTCACAGGCTAGCACGATCTTCTCGCCGGTGCGGAGTGCACCCACGATGGTGAGGAGCGCGCGCTTGCGGTCCTCGATGCCCGCCTTCACATACAGGCCGTCGGCCCACCAATAGACGATCTGCAGCTCCGACAGATCCCGTTTCGCCCACGTCTCGTACTCGAGCTCGAAGCGGGCCTTCAGTCGTTGCAGCGAGCTCGCCGACAGCGGCGCCCCCTCGCCCAACAGACCACGGAGCGCCAGCTCAAAGTCTCCAGAGGATAGCCCGTGCAGGTACAACTCCGGCAGCAGCGCGCCGACCTCCTGGGTCCGCCGTGTAAACAGAGGGAGGACCTTGCTCTCAAACCGGTCGGTCAGATCGCGGACTCGTGGGCGCCGAACTGTCACCGTCCCATTCATCATCGAGAAGGCGCGGGGTTTGCCGTAGCCGTTTCGGCTCCCCATTGGTGGATCAATCGGCGACACCATGCCGCGGCGCGCGTAGGGGGCACGGCCGAGGAACGTCGTGACTTCCTCCTCAAGGAGCTGTTGCAGCTGGACCTGAATCTGCCCACGGGCCCACTGCTCAAGCGTGGCGTAACACACGGTGCTTGACTCGGTGGTCTCGGTGCTGGTTCTCTTCTTCATGGTGGCGTATCCTTTCCCCTCCGCTTCAACGGAGGCGTGGTTGGTTGATGTCCAACCGAAAGGGTACGCTGCCTTCATCCTATTTCCACACCTAAAGATGATACCTCCGGACGAGGGCTCCTGATCATCTTGGGTCTGAACAGGACGTGCTGGTTGAGTACAAAACATCAGAACATCGACCCCCGGTGAGAATGCCCAGACACGTGCTAAGGCGTACCTGAATCACTACCGGTCCTGGTTAGATGTGCACAATTCAGTAAGTACAGACTTGCCCAATAGCACAGAAACCACGTGAGAACAACTGCGGGGACATCGCCCTACGTTGCTCACTCCCTGTGACCTGGAAGCAGAAGGCTTGACAGACTTTTACCTGATCGGTTGTTTTACGAAAGCCTGCCAGAATGCCCCGCCCAGAAGGGCGGGGATGAATGGCAGCCCGTAGCGAAGCGGAGGTAAATTCCCTCTTGGTTTACAAAAGCCCCGCCTGGAAGGGCGGGGTTCTTTACCCGTACGGTAAAAATAGGCAATTGCGCGAACTCTACAAAATCGTGCAACTGATCACAAAGGAGATGAGAACATGACCAAGGCAGGCAAACACATCATCACCGGCGCAAAGGACGCGCTCGACATGCTGCACGGGAACGCGTCCGGTAGGGTGCACACCATCCGCACCGCGGACATCGACGTGCGGAAAATCCGCAGCCGCCTCAAAATGACTCAGCAGGATTTCTCCGCAACATTCGGCATTCCCATCCCGACCCTGAAAAAGTGGGAAGTCGGGAAGCGCGTGCCGGAAGGCCCCGCGAAAGGCTACCTCATGGTTATCGACAAGAACCCGTCAGCCGTGAAAAGAGCGCTTCAATCGCTTTAGACCTGTGATGAAAAAACCGCCCGCAAGATTTCCTCACACCCCGGCAGGAGTGCCTTGGACCCCTCGGTCTTACCGTGACCGGTGCGGCCAAATATCTGCGCGTCACCCGGCAGGCCCTCAACAACCTCGTAAACGAGCGGGCAGGGGCTTCCTATTCAGTACCTCAAACCATGCCCGTTGGCGTCAAACAAGGTAGGGCGCTTCTGCCGCCTTCGAATACTTGCCTTGCAGTTCAGGCACTTTATGCCTATATTGCTAGGATGATTAAGCGACATGCTCAAGACAAGATCATGAACCTGCTCCAGATTTTTCCCGCTGTTGGCATACTGGGGCCGAGGCAAGCAGGAAAAACGACACTGGCACTCCAGATCGCCAACACCCTGCGCCCAGAACCGATCTATCTCGATCTTGAAGATGAAGGAGATCGCCTCAAACTGAGTGATCCCAGGTATTACTTCAAAACACATGAGGGGCGGCTGATTATTCTTGATGAAATTCAGCGCTTGCCCGAGATTTTTACTACTCTGCGAGGTGTTATCGACCGCCGACGCCGTGCCGGGGAAAAATCCGCCCAGTTTCTGATTCTGGGTTCTGCATCGCTTGACCTGCTGCAGCAATCTTCTGAGTCCCTCGCCGGCAGGATTGCTTACAGAGAACTGGGTGGCATCACAGCCTGGGAGGGCGCACAAGATAAAAAACTGTCCGCAGATATGCTATGGGTGCGCGGCGGGTTCCCCTCCAGTCTCCTGGCTACCTCGGACGCTGAAAGTTTTGAGTGGCGCAAGACTTTTATTCGCACCTATCTTGAACGAGATATTCCACAAATCGGCCCGCGTATTCCTGCATCGACTTTGCGCCGCCTCTGGACGATGCTGGCGCATCATCAGCGCGGACAAGTCAATATTGCCCAGCTTGCCGGCAGCCTTGACCTGTCGTCACGTACAACGAAACGCTATGTAGAGCTTCTGGAGGATTTGCTGCTCGTTCGCACGCTCCGGCCCTGGTACGGCAATATCGGGAAACGGCTCGTCAAAGCGCCAAAGATTTATATTCGTGACAGTGGCCTGTTGCATACGTTGCTGGGACTTTCAACGCTAGAAGATATCCTCGGTCATTCCATCGCGGGAGCAAGCTGGGAAGGCTTTGCGCTTGAGAATCTTCTGAGCGTGCTGCCTGATGATGCGCTTCCGTGGTTTTACCGCACAGCAGCGGGCGCTGAAATTGATCTGGTGATTGAGCAAGGCACACGTCGCCGGATCGCCATCGAAATCAAACGCTCACTTGCGCCCAAACCCGCGAAGGGATTTTATATAGGATGTGAGGATATCCACGCGACGCACCGATTCGTCGTGTATCCCGGCAAGGACACGTTTTCTCTGTCTGAACATCTGACTGTTGCTCCGTTGGTCGATGTAATGGAAACATTGCAAGAACTGACGAATACCACATAGGGCAGGAGAGTAGGAGACCGATCGCCTGAACCGACCGGGTCACCTCACACTCACTCCGACACCGGAATGTTCGTTTCTCCGAACATGATCGCATCGGTTTTGTCATGGTGCGGCCCTTGCTCATCCCCGAAGGTCTGGCCACAGATCCAATTCGTTCCCGTTGAATTCTATGGCTTCAGATCAAGCGGCGGAAAAGCCTGCATGCCCATTCAGAACACGGGATCGTGTATGCCGTACGACGCCAAGCGCATGAGCCCCTCATCCCGTCATCGTGCGGACAGGCGTTATCCCCGGCCCTTGGCCTTCAATGCTGGTGCAAACGTCGCCAGGGACATGACGAGCGTGCGCGGCGTCGTGGCTAAGGGCACGGCACCGTACGCGGTGTACCAGTCGGCGGCGCGTTCGTTCTTCGCATCGATGATAAGGATCACGCCGCCAACGCTGGCCGCGGCGCGCAGGCAGCGACGGCCGGCTGCCGCAAGGAGCTGGCCACCCAAGCCCTTCCCTTGCAGCCGCACGTGTGTCGCGAGACGCGCGAGCCGAAAGCCCGGCACATCGTGACGTGCGAGGCCACGCCGCACCATCTCCGGCGTGTCCGCATACGCGAGCGCGCCGGGCGCGAGGCTGTAGAAGCCAAGGACCGTCGTGTTGTCGGCATTGTCGATCGCGAGGAAGGTTTTCGCGCCGCCTGCGTCGTGACTTTGGCGGGCGTATCGATGCAGGAACTCGTTCATCGCCGCATCGCCGCAGTCAAAGGCCTTGCGGTCGTGGTGTTTCGCGATCGGCTCCTCGTGCCAAGCCGGGACGCTCATGGCTCTGTCGCTAACGAGGCGAGCGCCTTCCTGAGCCGGGCGTTCGGCGGCGGCGGCGTTTCGAGCAGCTTCAGCACTGTGAGGCTGTCCCGCTCCGACAGCATGAGGCGCTCGGCCTCTTCGATCACCCGCTTGGCTTCGCGCAAGGCCGGTTGGAGCACGAAATTCGTCAGGTCCGTGTTGCTCAACGCCGCCGCCCGCACGAGCGTGGCCTTCTGTTCCGGCCGCACCCGGAGATTCATCCGCTTGTTATCGTCGATCGCAACCCGGGGCATGGCTCTTCTCCTTAGTGTGTACACATTGAAAGAGTACTCGAATTCCGCGCAGATGTCAATGCGTGAGCCTTGAATGCGTACGCCTCCCTGCTGGTCCCTCTCACGCTCAGGCCCGAGTCACACAACGCATCTCGGCTCGTCACAGGAACAACCGTCGCGATGATTGCCCTTGGAGTCGTTCGCCGATGCTGCCACACGTGTACGCGACGATGTGCGCAGACGTTGGCAACCCAACAGCGTACGAGAGGGCAGTCTTGTCAAGACATCCTCAGACCGCTCGACTGTGAAATGGTTGAACGTATTGAGTTGTGGGCCCATGCGGTCCATGCGTACCATGTCGGGCGAACGCCCCCTGTACCAGTCCATCCTCCTTTCAGATTTTAATCCTCTTTGCCAGATCGAGCGCCTTGCGCTGATCAACTCCCAGATAGTGCGCCGTGCTGCCGATGCTCTTGTGGCCCAGCAGGTGCTGGCAGGCCGCAAGGTTTTGCGTCTTGTCATAGATTGCCGCCGATTTCGTCCGGCGCATCGAGTGTGTGCTGTGCCGCCGGGGATCTACGCGGGCAAGAGACGACCATTTCTTGACCAGGTTGGCATATTGTTCGCGGGTCAGATGACGGCCGGTTTTGCGATTGCCGATACTGGTCCACAGGAACGCTTCCGGGTCTTTGTTTTTGTCCGATGCCAGCAGCCAGTCGGCAATCGAATTCCGAGTCTCCGGCGACAGCGCCACGACGTGGCCGGCACCGGTCTTTTTCTGGCGGATCGTAAATTCATGGACGACATCGCCGTTGTGATCCGTGACATCGATGACTCGTAAGGGAAGCAGGTCGGAGGCGCGGAGCATGGTATCGATCGCCGTGTTGAACAACGCCAGATCCCGAATTTTCTTTTCTGCGGCGAGCAGGGTGCGGATCAGGGCACATTGTTCTGGCGCGAATGGTGCCATCTGACCAACGGCTTTATCCTTGTTCCAGGGCTCATTCTCAATTTTGGCTTTCTGCTTTTTACTCACAAAAGCAAAAATAGCATATACTGAAAGTAATGTAAAGCCTTGTTTTATAATGTTATTCTATTTTGGCTTTTATCTAAAGCAAAAATTGAACAAATCCAAGGGTTCATTCGCCTTCGAACAGTAATACCTCACCAATTCAGTCACGCATCACTATTGGGATCTGAACTAGCCCGGGTTTGACGGACACCTCAAATGGGGGCACGATAGCCCCGACGGAGGTGCGACATGGGCCAACGACGACGGTTCACTCCCGAGTTTAAGCGACACGCGGTAGAACTCCTGAATGCCGGGCAACGGCCTGCTGCCGAGATTGCTCGTGAGCTCGGCATTCCGCGGAATCGCCTCTACAAATGGCAGAAAGCGGTCGCCGTCCACGGCGGCGCCTTCCCGGGGTCAGGGCGGCAAGCTGAACCCGCTGCTGAACTGGCGCGTCTCAAGCGTGAGTTGGCGCGGGTCACCGAGGAGCGAGACATTTTAAAAAAAGCGTCGCAGTACTTCGCGAGGGAGTCCGCGTGAAGTACGTGTTCATCCGGACTCAAGAACGCCTTCATCGGGTCACGGCTTTGCACAGTCCTGGGCGTCAGCCGCAGTGGTTACTATGCCTGGCGGGATCGGCCGGTGAGTGCCCGCACCGCCGACGATCAGCGGCTGCTGCCGCTACTCCGCCAGATTCATCAGGAGATGCGGGAGGAGTATGGGGCCATCAAACTCTGGCGGGAAGCGAGCGGTCGAGGACTCCGCTGTGGCCGCCATCGGGTCGCACGCCTCCGAATCCTCGGCGGCCTGGCGGCCAAACGGGTCCGCCGATTCCGCGTCAGTGTCGAGCATCATCAACTCCCGCCGCCGGCGCCCAACGTCTTACAGCAGCGCTTCGAAACGACGGGGCTGAATCGCGTCTGGGTCGGGGACTTCACGATGGTCGCGACCCGGGCGGGGTGGCTGTATGTGGCCGTCTTGTTGGACTTGTATTCACGGCGGGTGATTGGTTGGGCCATGCGAAACAAGCCGGACCAACAACTCACGCTCGACGCCCTGGCGATGGCCGTCCGTCAACGGCAGATTCAGCCGGGACTCATTCATCATTCCGATCAGGGGGCGCAGTACAGTGCGCGGCTGTATCAACAACGCCTGAGGGACCTCGGCCTTACGCCAAGCATGAGCCGGAAAGGGAACTGCTATGACAACGCCGTGGCCGAAAGCTTCTTCAGTACGCTGAAGAATGAACTGATTCATCACCAGACGTATCAGACTCACGGCGAGGCCGGACGAGAGATTTTCGCGTTTATTGAAGGATTCTATAATCGCCAGCGGTTGCATCAGAGCCTCGGCTATCTGAGCCCGCTGGAGTTCGAACGACGGCTCGGTGAGTCTTAACCTGGTGTCCACGAAACCTGGGCCAGCTCAATCTGTCCCTCTCTGTATTCGACGCAGACCAGCCGGCGCTAGCAAGTTCTCAATCCAAGCTATGGGTTGCCCACGCTCACTGCAGAACGTAAAAAATGCGCGTTGCTTGGCGCGGGTGAATGCGACGAAGAAGGAATTCAATTCTTCCCGTTGATTTGGCGTAAGACTCCACCATGTTTGGTTATCAAGCCCGTAAAAGATCATCGTATGAAACTCAAGCCCTTTACTTTTGTGAATCGTCATAAGAACAACTTGACCAACTCCCTCGAACTCATTCAGCACTTCATCCCACGAACTAGCCCCCTGTGCGCATTCCCGGAGAAGCGCAACAAACCCGTTCCAGACCCGTTCGAAGTCGTGCTGGCGTCTATATGCCGGAATGTTCTGCCGGACCAACGACACTCCCACAAAATCAAGAACTCGCCTTACCATCTCACTTGCTGAATCTGGATTGAGATCCACCTCTCTCATAGAGCGACGCAAAGCGCGCACAAAATCACCGAGTCTTGTCTGTAGCTGTTCCTGATCAGGTCCGTCATCCGGGTCAAGGCTTTCGAGAAACTGTATCGTTTGTTGAGCTCGGTCCCAATCCTCCGGACTCCTCATCTTCGCTCCTAGGCGAAGAAGGGGCATCAATATCGCGGTGAGTTCCTCCCCTAGAAGACTTTGGATATCTATGTCACCGACAAACCTGGCCGTATTTCTTAACCTGATACCCCGGCGTGCAAGGGCCGGCGCTAAATCCTCTTCAGCCCGATCGGCATGGCTTCGAACCAGAATCGCTATGTCATGCGGCTCAACGTTTCCAGATTCCACTTCCTCCGCGATCCAATCAGCCAGACGGCTTCTCTCCGCCTCGGGATCTCCAAACTCCCAAATGGCGGCGACATCTCCATGAACCTCACGCTCGGCCCTGGCTTCAGGGCATTCACTCTCTGGGTCAATGCGACACGCGATCACATGCTGAATGCGGACAAGATCTTCGTGCGAACGCCAGTTTGACAATAGCTGCACTCGACCGGCAGAGAAAGTAGTCTCAAACTGAGAAAAACCATCCGGCATTGCTCCCGCCCACCCCATTATCCGTTGCTTGTCATCACCAACCGCCGTCAACACTGAGTCGCTCCCATCCAGCGCTGTCGTGAGAAGCTGAAACTGAGCCGAGGTTGTGTCTTGGAATTCGTCAAGAAAAATGAATGGATAAGTCATCTGAAACGCGCCGCGAATACCAGGATGTATCCGGAGAACCAACTCTACGAGACGATTTATCATCGCGAACGTAAGTCCAACCCCTGCGGGATTCCTGTACTGCTCCCGCCAATAGGCGGTGACTGCCGCGTACACTCCCCCGGTGCCTTCATTTTCATTTAGTGGGAGACGAGTCGTCGCCAAGGCAGATTCTAGCTCTCCCGCTTGCAAGCCGTAGAAGCCATGCCTTTCAAGAAACTGTTCATAATCTCTACGTTGGTGAAATACTATTTGATAGTCTAGCGGCGGACGCAAAAACTCAGGAATCGCTAGCCGGAATCTATCCAATAGCCCCTTTGTAAAAGCATCGAAGGTAAATGAATCTAACCGCCGCGCCTGTTCCGGTGGGCACCGTCTGGCCACCCGATCCGCCAGATTGTAAGCAGCATCCCGCTTGAAACTGATCGCGAGTATCCGTTTGGGATCGCGGCAAAGACCTGTCTGAAGAAGATAAGTCGCTTTTTGTGCAAGGAACTCAGTTTTACCTGATCCCGCTCCTGCAGTAACGCAAACGCTCTGACTCGTTTCCCGCAATGCTTCCCACGCGCGCGGTTCCAGATCATCAATGCCATGCGGTCGCCAGGCTTCAGGACTCATAAGCATCATTCTTCATCGCCTCTGAGCGCCAACGCCTTCTTGACATGTTCGATAAGCGCTCTCAACTCTGCAGGAGCCCCATCTGCCAACTCGGAAGCCTCGATCCGGTTGATGGCCGAGAGATGCGTCTCGGGCTTACTCGAACTCACAAACAGGTATGGGTACCATTTGAAAGCATCATCATAGCTAACATCAAAGAGACTTGGATCGCCGCCGGTTTTTAGCGTTACGGCTTTCTTTTCTTTAATGGCCATAGCATCTCCCCGAGGCCCATGACCTCCAGACCTGGGATGCTCGTAGGCCACTGGAAACGCGGAGAGCATCGAAAAATCAATATCGACAGGGTAGGAGAAATATACCCCTTCCAATTTTAATGCTTGTAACCATGTATTACTCTCCCAACCATCGCACAGGTCCCCGTGATCAAGATCCGTCAGCTCTTCTACCGCGATCTCACCATCCAGAACACACCGGTTCGCTGAAAGGTCGTTGCCAATTGCCCTTAAGGTTTCCACGACCGTCCGCACGGTCTCCGCTCCTCCGTGGCGACGTCCAAGATCTAGATCCAATAATGTCGCATGAGGGATTCGCAGATCATTCAGCAGCTTCCAGAAATGCGCCACATGTCTTCCTCCCAGAGGGACAATCGGAACGAACGAGGGGTCCATCTCCATACCCATAGCCTCTGCGATTTTGGGAATGATTAAACGTTCTGATTCCCCTTCGCCGAGAACCACGAAGCGAGCGAAGTACAGTTCGGGATATGCCTTCACCGCTAACCGCACGTATCTGCTGGCTTCTTCATCACCAGCGGGAAGGCTAAGCCTTTTCACTGACGATTTTCGACTCCCACGTTCAATCCGGAAATATCGAACCTCCTCTGGATCGATCCTGCTCAAAATCGCTGACGAGTGGCTCGAAACAGCAACCTGTGCCGATTGCAGACTGCCAATCTCCCGGCACTGTGCAATAATTCTGGATAGAAAAAATGGCGATAGGCTGTTTTCAGGCTCTTCGATTCCGAGGATCGTCAGGTGCGCTCTCCGCATCTTCGCCACATCGAAAGCGCCATCACTATGAGTCACCGCAAAAGCATCCCTCTCGACCTCCAAGGTTGCCGCTGTGAGAGCTATGTGAAAAAGGGACCGTTGCCCGTCACTTAAATCAACGAGCTCTCGGTCACGTCCTGATTCATCAGGATAGAACATGAATGTGGCGTTTCTAACGAATTCATCGAATCGCCTGTCGACAAGCCTTAGAAGAGGAGTAGTATCAGTATCAGCCTCATGAACCTGGCGCCACCGTCGTTCAAGGCGTTCGAGTACGAATTTCGCTGGCTCCTCCCGGTCAAAACGGTTTTGTATGAGAGTTGCTGTCCTGGCAGCGGAGTTCCGAAACTTGGTTGACCACCGCGCAGCTTGCCACAGACGACCTTTCAAGAAAGATGTTACTTGTGCTCCGACGTCCCTGGTAGCAGGGATATACACAAGCTGAATTGATCCTCGCTGCGCAGGGAGGACTCTCTTGCATTCATCCTCTTCGAAGTCATCTTCCAACGTAAGGACCCACTTTATCTCTTCCTCGATATTCCCATCCGGTGTGCCGTCATCAGTCCACGTAGCTCTCAGTTGAATCCTCGATTTAAGCGGTTCCCCCTCACCCGAGGCAGCCATTTGAAGGAAAAACTCCGCCACTGCATCCTCTCGGTCATCCTCTGCCACACCTTCGAGTTCAGGAAAACATAGGATCACCTCTATGCGTAAAGATGCCCCAGAAGTGATCTCTTCTTGATCAGCCGGCACATGAAAATCCTGACGACGGACACGCCGCTGTGCCTCCGTCAATCCAAAAAGACGCGCTAAGGCCTGAAATACAGCTGTCTTCCCAGACCCGTTCCCTCCCACAAACGCTGTAACCCCTGACTCGAGTTCGATGCTCGTCTTCTCTGGTCCAAAACAACGAAAATTCTGAAGGGAAATGCTTTCTATTTTCATGATCGATCACCGAGGACTCGTCATCGCTTAAGTTGTTTCACAAAACTCTCCCAGCTCATGTCGACAATGCGCTTTCTCCCCTTTACTCCAGAAAAGACAGCTACTCCAGCGGAATTCAATTCAACGCGACACACGAACTTTCCACGTTTGTCGTATGCCCAGAAACGGATGGGTTTTACTCCCAATTCGACGTATTCACTGTACTGCATATATGAGCTTCGCTTAACCATTGTCTCCTCCCGGGAATAGGAATTATGCCGCGATTAATACTCCTCCACGCTCTACCAAACGACACTTTAGCCTTGGGTCGATCACAATGGATCGACCTTGATCAAATATAGAATTTGAAAGGAAGCTTTGGTTCTTCCGTCTGCGGAGCGGACACCAGAATTTCTCCCACCGCATTCGCGAATTTTATCGTAACCGGCAGCCTGTCGTTAAACAGGCATGTGTTGTAATTAAGCTTCGTCAATCTCATGACATCCGCCAACACCGTGTCCTGGTAACAATCACCTTTCTGAATGTTCACAAAAACCGGGTTCGGTGTTTCAGGTCCAAGGTAGGTGTTTAGTCTTGGAACATATCCGCTCGTCCATAAATACGCCGCTCGATCAGAAACCTTGAGCGCGGTTCCCCGGATCACCGGAAATGCTCCCGGCCTGAACAACTTTAGTTCGGATTTTGCATCACGAATTTGAACACCGACCAGATTCGTCGCAGATGGCACGGCTGATTGAAACCCTGCCCATTCCTCCTCGTTGAATCGCGATCGTCCATGGATAAAAAGCTCTTTTGGCTCTTCATTGCCGTGCAAGCGCTTATATTCCGAGACAACCAAAGACATCAATTGCGCTGCCGGGCTCTGTTTCAAATGATATTCTTTGCTCGAAGCCGTATACCAAGGACCAACAGCACCTCTGAATACGACTCCGTCCCCGGACGCAAGAAACATCTGCGCTGCGCAGCAGGCATTGGGATCATCACCGTCTGGATCTGTCTGTTTGTACACCAAGCCTACATAGCAAACCCCGGGGCGCACACCTGACAATCTCCACGGTTTCCCGCCCGCTTTATAATAGGCTGCGGTGCACAGCTTCCAGGCTATCGTCGCAGGATCTTCCACCTTTCGCTGAAGCCCACCAAAAGAAGTTTTGAAGTCTTCCGGGGCTAGTGTCGTTTCACGAACGATTTGCGTGACAATCTTGTCCTTTAGCAGCCTTGCCTTGAGTTGCCGCCGGAAATTCTTAGCATAAAGGTAAACTTCCGCTTCTTCTTCATCCAATCCAAACAGCGTTGGTGCCATCTTTATTAATTTCGCCTTTCTTTGAGAAATGATCACACTGCCTTGAATCGCTTCGCCTTTCGGGACCTTCGAGGTCGGCCTCCCCAACCGGTAGACGATCTCAGGTATTACAACAAACCAGAATGCGGGCTCCGCCTCCTCTTTTTGTGAATACTTGATCAATGGATCCACATATAGGTCTACGGCACGCTTTACCGCCTCGAAGCGATTGGCGATTCTCATGGCACGTTCGATCTCGGTATCCGGCACAATAATTCTTGCCAATGGCTCAGATGGCCATTTCGATCGAAAGACGCTCTCGAACCCCGGAAACGATGTGTGATGCTGGGCCTCAGGGTTTAGCCTTGGCTCAAATCGCTTGATATAGCCGCTGATCGATTGAGACCACCTGCTGAACCGTTCAATTCCCTTCGGTGTACCGATCACTCCATAACGTAGCGTCTCCGGCGCCGCGCTATCCTTGATAGGACCATACAGAAACAGTCCGTCCCGGGGGTGTTCTTCGTGCTGGCCGAATGAAAACTCCAGCTTCGGCTCTTTGATGTAATCTAGCTTCATGGACTCAAACTCCCGGTCGCTCCCGGATCGATTTTGTCCTCAATCACAGTATCCCCCTCCCCTTCGGAAGGGCTCTCTTCCTCATAGTCCTCGTACTCTTCCACAAAGGCAGGGTCATCACTCTCGACTTCCACCTCTTCTGTTCCTGTTGTCTCTCCCTCTCCCTCGAAGATGGACACGCCGGAAGTCATCGACATGGGTGGCACTTCCAACGACAATCCTGATTCGGATCCGGTCTCCAGCCAGATGCAGCGTTCTCCCTTCGCCAGCCAGAACAAGAGTGCTAATAACATGTCCCTCCATCGAGGATTCCGCCACGATTTTGTCACGGATCGCCGCAGACGATTCATCCGTTTAGCATCGTCAAGCGCTGTGCTGCCATCCTCGGACAGTATTATTCGGGGAATCAGCTTTACGTGGGGGGTCTCGCCAATCCATATCTTCGCTGAGATACCAAAATGCCATTTGTACTTCGATACCCCAACACTTGCATCCCCTACGAGCTGTCTTCTGCCACTCGGCCCATCGTTCCATTTAAAGGCTACCTTGTCCTCTGGAATTAATCCTGAATGCACCCACCACCCAGAAACCCCTGTGGAAAAGCCGTACCGAGACAATTTGCTCTCCCGTAATTTGTTTTCCAGCGCGCTTTTTATCAGTTGAGTCACAATGTTCTGTGCTTCTCTCCTGCCTATGGACCGCATCTCATCCCCATTCTCAAGGAAGTGCGGGAACCACCACTCTTTCTCGCGCGAGATTGGCAACGCGCATCCGTGCTCTGACTGAAAATCTGTCTCTTTCGCGCAGGAGAAAAAACCATGCCCATGCAGTGCGACAGGCCACCGCGAACTTGCCTTCAAAGCTGCGGCTCGCTCCTCCGCCCCCGCGCCCAGAAACTCAAAATATGCAATCGCGTTCGGCAATTCCGTAATCGCCAGCCAATTGGAAATCAGCTCCTCGGGCTGGTCCCGAACCGCCTTTGCTTTCACAAGGAAGGCGCCCCGCCAATTCTCAAGACTATCACTATTCGCTGAAGGCGTCCGCGGAACGCTATAAGACTCCAAGGTCTTAAACAGTTCACTCAGCCCCCGCCCCCAACCATTCATGAAATCAATGTATTGAGCCCGTACAATCTGGAAAGGAGAGTCGAATTGTTGCAGCCGCAGCGGGATAACAAACTCTCCGTCTTCTATTTTCTTTGCCACCTCTGTAGCAATCTGGATTTCATTCCGCACCCCGTCTTTCTCAACACCCCACGGTGTCCCGACTAGAAGCATCTTGAAAGCTCTCTCTCGCAATGCCTTCTCAAGCTTTCGCGCCCAATCCTCTCCACCGCGGAGTTTCAGGACATCTGCCCAAACCTCGTATCCTGCGCCGCTCAGGTGTGAACCGAGCCAAATCGCGAAGTCATTATCCTCGGGATTCGCGTGGCTGATAAAAATGGCCGGTCTGGGTTTCATCGGAATGTCGCTTTCCTTGTATTTAGAATCATATCTTGTACTCCTTGCTCCGTATAAAACCAACCTTCTCTAATCAGTGCTTTTTCTCCTCGGCTTGCAAGCCATCAGATCACTATTGACAGGCTGTCGACATGTCGACATAATCTTCACATGAAGAATAAACCGCCATCGATTCGCAAGACCCTGCAGCCACGCCAGATTGTCGGATTCAGCCTTCCCCCTGATCTTGCCGCTGAAGTGAAAGTTGAAGCGGCCCGCCGCAACATTTCCCTCCGCAAGCTTTTCACCGAGCTATGGACAATCTACAAGAACACCAAACACGCGTGAGGAAGAATGCCCGTTAACTCCGACAAAACCCTTCAATGGAAAAATGACATCGCTCAGTCCGTTGACATGTACAATGACTGGTTCATGAAATTTGCGCCTCAGGCTTTTCGCACCACGCGCATCCAGACCACAAAGGACGTAGAAGCTGCGCTTGCCTCAACCGGCAACCTTCTCTCGATCCAGCCATCCGTAATCCGGCAGCATCCTGAAATTCTGCCCACGCTGCGCATGTCGACCTGCCCGCCCATTGCCGTCGACAGGCTTATCGGCTTGGCCGGAGTGTCCCCGAATCTGGTCAAGTACATGGAACTTGAGAAAAAGCTCCCTATGCGAATGAGCGTTACCGAAGCCGATCAACAACTCGCCAAAATCTCAGCCATCATTCAAAAAATGGCCGATCCTGATATTTTCGTTTGGCTTGGACGGAAAGACCTGCCGACAGAAACAGAAATTCACCGCGCAGCCACCATCGTGGCAGACCGCCTTTGCGGGGCAGTTGCCAATCCCATCATCCGCAATGCACAGGAAAAGCGCCAACTGGCCGCTATCAAGGCTTGGCTCGAACAACGCGGCTACAGCCAGCTCCCTCAAGGAGATGGAACCACGTATGACACCATGACCCCGGGAACATTCAGCTTCCGCATGAATGTTCCGGTCACACTCGAAGGCGGCACTCAAACCGTCAACATTCCCATCGACGCCGTCATTATGCCGAAGTCAGCACAGGCCGGAGACTTCCCGGTTTTCTTCGAGGCAAAATCCGCTGGTGATTTCACCAACACCAACAAGCGCCGCAAAGAAGAAGCTGTCAAAATGTCACAGCTTCGCAGCACCTACGGCACCAAGGTCAAATTCAACCTCTTTCTCTGCGGATACTTCGACTCAGGCTACCTTGGCTATGAAGCCGCCGAAGGCATCGACTGGGTATGGGAACACCGCATCGACGACTTGATGCATTTTGGAATATGACCATGCCACGCACTATCGTCAGTCTCGAAACCATGCGCCGCCAGCTACAGGCCGACCTCGATAGCCACAAGACACAAACCGAGCGCAACCGCCTCGGTCAGTTTGCGACCCCATCACCGCTTGCCGAGGAAATTCTCAGATACGCTCAAACGATCCTCCCCCCGCACGAGAAAGTCCGATTTCTCGATCCGGCAATCGGAACCGGAGCCTTCTATTCCGCTCTCCTCAACGTCTTTCCCAGAAAACGCATTCAACAGGCTCTTGGTTTCGAGGTTGACCCTCACTACGGAAAGCCAGCCACACACCTCTGGAAGAACACCGGACTTTCCATCAAGCTTTCCGACTTCACTAAGGCAGAGCCTTCACCACGCTTCAATCTCATCATCTGCAATCCGCCGTATGTGCGCCACCACCACCTTGAGAACGGCAACAAAACCCGCCTCCAAATGCGAACCCAACAGGCCAGCGGCATAAAAATCAGCGGCCTTGCCGGTCTTTACTGCCACTTTCTTGGCCTATCTCACGCATGGATGGACGTGGGAGCTATTGCTGGTTGGCTCATCCCGAGCGAATTCATGGACGTCAATTACGGCCTAGCCGTCAAGCGCTACCTTCTCGAAGGGGTAACACTTCTCCACATTCACCGCTTCGACCCGAACGACATACAATTCGCGGACGCTCTTGTTTCTTCTGCCGTGGTTTGGTTCCGCAATACTGCGCCCCCAAAAAACCACGCAGTACAATTTACGTTCGGCGGCACACTTCTGGCCCCCAAGCTATCCCGCACCATATCCGCTCAAGCACTCGCGCATGAGCCGAAATGGACGCGGTTTCCTGCCGCAGACATCCGAACCGAAACAGGAATCCCGACCATCTCAGACTTTTTCCAGATCAAACGCGGTTTGGCGACCGGCAACAACGAGTTTTTCATTCTCACGGAAGAAGAAATCAAAGCCCGCAACCTTCCGATGGAGCTATTCACCCCGATCCTGCCAAGCCCGCGTTACCTCCCTGAAAACGAGATCAAGGCAGACCGGTACGGCAACCCCAAAATCGACCGCCCCCGCTTTCTTCTCGATACCAAACTTCCCGAAGATCAAATCAAACGCCGCTTCCCAGCCCTGCACCGCTACCTTGAGGATGGGAAGGCCCGTGGCCTTCATCACCGCTATCTATGCCAACATCGCTCACTTTGGTACGCGCAAGAGAACCGCCCGCCTGCGCCCATCGTCTGCACTTACCTTGGACGTTCCGATACCAAAGACGGAAAGCCGTTTCGGTTTCTCTTGAACACATCACGCGCCACCGTTGCCAATGTCTATCTGGCCATGTACCCAACTCCTGTTCTTGCCCGCGCAATGGCCCATGACAAGAACCTGATACGCCGCGTCTGGCACCTTCTCAACCAGATCACTCCAAACCGCCTCTTGGCAGAAGGCAGGGTTTACGGCGGGGGCCTTCATAAACTCGAACCCAAGGAACTTGCCAACGTCCCTGTCTCCGAAATCGCCGCGATCCTTCCAGATCACGCCCGCCCCCTCAAACAGACCGACTTACTCGCTCACGCCGTTTAAAAACCCTACGCCATTATCCGTCATTGACTGTTGGACGAATGCCGGTTTTTACCCGCGGTAGGCCGGGCAGGCTTTTCAGCCATCGGTGGCGCACAGGCCGCGTTGCCGCCCACGCCCAACGCGCCGCTGACTTCCTGCACGGCCTGCAGCCCGGCGACCAGAAGGAGGCGGCATAACAACCCTCCTGTTGATTTCCATTGGCTTGTGGAGCTATGGGGAAAGAACTTAAAATTGCCTTACGTCAACCACGATGAATCAATAGAGTAGAGTGGCTGATCCGGAGGTTTGTGCTTTGGTAGACATAGATGAGATACGGGACGCGCATTTAGCCATGCATGGCCTTACCAAGGCTGATGCAGAATATGTCTTTTATCATGACGAAACGAACAACATTAAAAAGCTGCGCCTTGGTGTGCAGGGGTTCAATGTTACGGAGCCTGGTGTATTTGTGCTGGGCGGCGTTGTGCATGACGGTGCGCCTCGGAGTTTTGACCCAGAGTCATTGCGCAATGCGATGCACATTCAAAGGAGCGCGGGCGAACTCAAGCTCAAGCATGTTGCCAAGGGCGAATTTCTCGATCTGTTGACGTCAGACAAATTGACCACCTTTCTACAGTGGATTTCCGATAACGACCTGTTTGTCCACTATCATGCGCTCGACCCGCTCTTCTGGTCGCTCGTCGATATTATGGACTCGATACTTTACAGGCTCGGCGAACCGCGCCTAATGGAGCTTCATATTCGGCTAAAGGCGGACCTGACCGCACTCCTTCGAGCCAACCTGCCCGAAACGACCAGTCTGTTTTACCGCTATAACTATCCAGACCTGGCTCCGGAGAACCGCAAGCCCTTTCTGAACGAACTCATCTCAATGCTGGAGCAGAGCGATGATGTGCTGCCGGAATTTAATTCGATGATGCTCAAGGGCATGTTGCAGGCGGGACGCGATCTTCCTAGCCTCGACTTCATTGAAGGGTGCACACCTCACCTTTTAATAGAGAGCTTCACCATCTTCTATCTGAAACGGATTGCGCTGTTCAAACATTCAACCCACATCCTTGATATGGAAGATTCCATTCGCGATGATTTGCAATCTATGAAGCTGGTATCAGGCGGGCAGCCAGTAAAGAATTACCGGTTTGCCGATTCCAAATCCGAGCCGGGCATACAGGTATCAGACATCGTGGTGGGACTAATCGGCAAAATGTACAGCTACTTCGCAGGAACCACGCGCGATGAGGTTTCTGCCGCGCGTGCATCTTTGATTGGCACCAGCCTGAAGAACGCGGAACTGCTACGCGACATCATCGACGCCTCACATGAGGCCAATATTGCGTTCCTAGATCACGTTACCAGCGCCAATGAAATTGGCAAGATGAACGTATTTCTTCGGTCTCGCGGAAGCGCGTATGAATGAAAGGGCAGATTGGAGCTTATTGAGACTAAGCCGAAAGCGGTGATGCGTGGTGCGAGGATCCTCGCCAACAAACACGAGGAACTCCGCCGCACCTCATCCGCTTGCAAAACCCTAACTCCGCAAATTCACCCCTGGCCCTTGATCCACGCCCCCACAGCGTACCGGAGTCCGAGCCAGCACACTGCGGAAATGGCCGTATCCTGTTCCCCTCGGTCTCGTCAGACCCCTTTCCCGCTGATTCCCGGTTGGCGCCACATGGCTGGCCGCGCCGTCAGGTCAATGGGCGGCCCGCACCGAAAAACCGTGTAGCCCATGTGACCTGCCGGCTATCCCGGCCCGCATTCCGGGAGCGCCCGGGAATAGCTGCGGGGAAAAAACTCTCTTATCCTCTCGATTAACATTTGTGATTAAGGAAACTGGATCATGGTTACCAAAGTGCCGCCGCCTTCTCCCTCTTTTCCCCCTTCGCTTGCGTTCCCAGACCTTGTTCCCGTGGCGCAGCTTCAGGCATTCCTCTATAATAGACATATGACCGTTGACAGAAATAAACCCATCACCGGCAAGGAGCTGGAAGCTCTGATTGAACGCGGCAAGGAAGCCAAGGCTTCCCTCGCATGCGAAGGAATTTTCCTCACGCCCGAAGAAGATGCCGCCTTCGCGGAAATGAATCGCCTCGGCCTGAGCTATGAACAGCGTGACAAGTTTCTTGACGAGTGGATGCACCGCACCTACGGCATCCCCCTGCCCGATCCCGCATGAGCGATCCTTACGTCTATCCCGGCACCGATGTTCTCAACAACAAGAGGAATATCCGCGAAGCCGACAAGCTTGAGCGCTTCGAGCGCATCATGAGTATGAAGCGCATGCAGGAGCCTCTGCCTGATATACCGATGACGTATGAAGGCTACAAAGCGATCCACAAGCATATTTTTCAGGATGTTTATCACTGGGCGGGAGAATCGCGCACCGTCTCAATGGCCAAGGGAGGCACGTTTTTCGGACCGCCCGACCACGTGGACACGGAAATGAAGAAGCGGTTTGAGATGATCCAGAAGGAAAACAAGCTGAAAGGTTTACGCCGCGCCGAATTCGCCAAACGCGCCGCCGAACATATCGGCGAGATCAACGCCATCCACCCGTTCCGCGAAGGCAACGGCCGGGCGCAACGCCAGTTCCTCAAAATCCTTGCGCGACAGGCTGGCCACAAACTAGACCTGCAACGCATCGCACCGGAAACCTGGCACCAGGCCTCCGTGCAGGGTTTTCAAGGCAAACACGACGACATGGAAAAGCTCATACGCAGCGCCATCATTGAACCCGCGCGCGTCAGATCCCGCGACGAAGGCCGGGAACGGTAAGCAGCCTCATACGGCAAGGGGCGATCAAAATGCACGAACAGACCATATTGACAGTGAAGATAGGATTTGGGCTCTCATGAATCTCCTGATAATCTGTCGTTTAAGAACACTCCAGGGGTAAATATGGCCAAAATTGAAAATCATAAATACAGCGTTGAAGAAGCATTCCGCGACTGTTTTTATATCGTCCCTGATTATCAACGCGAATATGTTTGGCAAGACAAAGAAGTACAGCAACTCCTCGACGACATCGATGAACAGATTGATGGCAGAGCCAACCAGGAATATTTCATTGGCATGGTGCTTGTGTCGCCGTCGTCACAGAAAAACACATTTGAAGTGATCGATGGCCAGCAAAGGCTGACAACATTTTTCCTTCTCCTCTGCACTCTGAAGAAACTATTTCACGGAGAACCTCAATATCAGACGATCAATGGCCTGATATCCGCCAGCTACACATCGAATCAAGGCGAGACAAAGACAAGCCTGAAATTAGAGCCGCGCTATGAAAACGCCGGCGAAGTAATGGCGAAAATCGTGGAGATGGAAGATGAACCTCAAGCGACCCGCAATGGCATTGAGGCCTCCGGAATCGCCAGTTTCGGTTCTTTGGAGAATCTTCTGAACGCCTACAGCACGATTTACGCCCATTTGCTCAAGAAACACGCGGATAAGGCCGCATTGAAGAAATACTGGGGCTATTTGGCCAACAACGTTGTCTTCATCCAGATCTCAACCGACCTCGGCAATGCCTTAAAGATATTTGAAACGATCAACGAGCGGGGTGTTGGTCTGAATTCTATGGACCTGCTGAAAAACCTGCTATTCACGAATGTTGAAGCACAGGAATTTGGTCGATTGAAAAGCGAATGGAAAAACATTACCAAGCCGCTCGAACGAGCAAAGCAAAAGCCTTTACGATTTCTGCGCTACTTTCTGATGGCAAGCTACAAAATTCAGAATGACCGCAGCGATTATATTGTACGGGAAGATGAAATTTATGATTGGCTTACGAAGAAGGAGAATGCCGCTGACTGCGAATATGAAGAGAAACCTTTCCAGTTTGTGAGAACAATCATCGAGAGCGTCAATCACTACCTGGCCTTTAACAAAGGCGATGGTAATGACGGCAGAGATAATGTCGCAATGAAGAACCTTGGGCTTCTTTGCGGCCCGGCCTTTAGTTTACACTTTGTCCTCCTACTGGCAGCCAGCAATTTTCCCAAGGCATTGTTCGACCATCTGGTTACACAACTCGAGAGTTTCCTTTTCTACTATATCTTTACCAAAACGCCCACAAAGGAACTCGAGCGCAATTTCTCAGTATGGGCAGACGAGCTGCGAGAAATTGGGAACGAGAAGAACAAGAAAGCCCAAAGAGAAAAATTGAATGCCTTCATTAACACACGTTTCCAAAAGAGCATGTCAGCCAAGGCTGCTGACCTCACAGACAGTATGAAGCGATATTCACTGGGCTCGATGCAGAAATATCGGACACGCTACCTGTTGGCCAAAATAAGCCAGCACGTCGACATGGCCTATAAAGGCATCAAGACGGAACGATCATTGGAGGATTATATAGAGCTTCAGATCGAACATATTTTGCCAGACAAGCCGAAAAAGGCATTTGCTACGGAGTTTGCCCAAAAGTACTCGGGCTTTGACTACAATCTGATTAAGAACAAACTAGGCAATCTTACGCTGCTGGAAAAACCCATTAATATCGTCATAGGTAACGATTTCTTCGAGATTAAAAAACCGGAATACGCGAAATGTAAGTGCTACCTAACCAGCAGTATTGCCGGTATCACCAAGGTTGGGAAAAACACCTCGACAACACGGATAAACGAAAAACTCCTGTCGTTTGATAACTGGACGCCTGAGGAAATTGACAGGCGGCAAACTATGCTGATCGGCTTGGTGAAAGATATCTGGAAGCTTTCAGATCTTGACGTTGCATAAAGTGTAGGTGTTTGGATTTGATCTGGCGGGTAGTGTCAGAACACATGCCCGGTGACCGGCAGGTCTCGACCGAGGCCGTGTGAAAATAGAAATGCAGAGCGAGTGAAATCTTTGTACCTGTGGCATTGCGGCTACGTTTGACTTGGCGTGACGGACATGCCGTTCAGTGTCGCAACAAGACCGGGCTTGCTACCCTGTCATGGCCGCCATCAGGGGTTTTACGCCGAAGATTCGCATGGTGCGCTTCAGGTTGTACGCCAGCACGTGCAAACTCATCTCTGTGTTGACCTTCGGCAACGTCTTCATCAGGAAATGCGTCGCCCCCATCCACGCCTTGAGCGTGCCGAAGACGTGTTCCACGGTCTGCCGGCGTAGTTTCATGGCGTTCGGCGTTCGATCCAGCCGATCCTGCATGGCTTCCAGGACCGATTCATGTTCCCAGCGCGAGATACGCCGGTAGTCGCCCGTGGTGCAGCGCGCTTTCAGCGGGCAGCGCGGACAGGCCGAGGACCAGTAGCGGTGCTGCGCGAGGCCGCGTTCAAGGCTCGTCATGCGATAGATCGCGTGCTCCCCGGCAGGGCAGCGGTAGGCGTTGCGCTCGGGGAGGTAGACGAAATCGCGCTTGTCGAACAGGCCTGCTGCGTTGTTGTTGGAGGTCAGCGGCTTGGGCACCAAGGTGGCGATCCCCTGCTGCTCGCATTCCCGGATTTGCTCGCCATTGAAATAGCCTCGGTCGGCCAGCACCGTGAGGCGTGCATGGCCGGTCGCCTGCGCCGCGTGTTGGGCCACAGGCGCGAGCTGCTGCCGGTCGTGTCCGTGGTTCGTCACCTCGTCCGCCACGATCAGATGGTGTTTCGTGTCCACGGCGATTTGCACGTTGTAGCCCACCATGCCGGTGCCGCGACCACTCGTGGCCATGGAGCGGGCGTCCGGGTCGGTGAGTGAAATCTGGCCATCGGGCGCGTCACGCATGAGCGCACCCATTTCATTCAGGCGCTGGATCTGCGTGTTGACGGTCTGCAGTTTCTCCTTCAGATGATGCACCCGGGCCTCGGGCACCAACGCGGGATCGCGATCGGCTCGATCCAGTTCGGTGAGGTAGCGTGCGATACTGGCTTCGAGTTGCTCGAGACGGGCGTGGAGCTTCCGGTCGGTGAAGTTCTTGTCGCGATTGTTCACGGCCTTGAACTTGCTGCCGTCAATGGCGACGAGGGCGTCGGAAAACAGGTTGAGCCGCCGGCACAGCAGGACGAATTCTCGGCAGACGCGACGGATCGCCGCGCCCTGGTCTTTCCGGAAGTCCGCAATGGTCTTAAAGTCCGGCTGTAACCGGGTGAGCAACCACATCAGCTCGACATTGCGCTGGGACTCGCGTTCCAGGCGCCGGCTGGACTGAATCCGATTGAGGTATCCGTAGATATAGAGCTTGAGCAGCACGGCGGGATGGTAGGACGGTCTGCCGGTCGCTTCCGGTTGTACGCCATCAAACCCCTGCTTGGCCAAGTCGAGCCCGTCGACGAAGACGTCAACCACACGAACGGGATTGTCCTCGGCGATGTAGTCCTCAAGTGACTCCGGAAACAGGGTGTGTTGCGACCGGTCTTGCCCTGAAATGAAGCGCTTCATCAGGGACACCTCGTCAGGCGAGTGGACTGTGCCGATGAGATCCGTCGTAGCATCGTCACCATGGGACGCGTGATCATGTGGTGGAAAATACAACGTATCGAGCGGCATCGCAATGGCAACCGACTCCCGAATGCATTGCTACAGTCCACTCGGTCACTGAAGTATGTGAGGTGGACAAGAACTCACTGTCCCGTACGGATGCGGCCCACGTTTTCACACAGCCTCGGTCGAAAGCGGTCGTTTGACGCATGTACCAGAGTTGTTCGTCACAGCGCATTACACAGGGGAAACCACGATAAGAGCGAAACGAGAGGGACATGGGGACCTCGCAGGGAGGCGCATTCTAGGAAGGCTTGGAAGCTAAGTCCAACGCCGCTTGTCGTGCAATGACCGTCCGGTCATTGCACATGATCCCCTCCAGAACAATAAAGCAGAGGTCGTTGTCGGCGAGAATTAGCAGCGGGAGTGACAGAGACACTGGCGCGAGCGTTGCGCCTCGGAGGGGTGAGCTAGTCGGCCACTTGCGGGGATGGCAATGATAACCAGCTCTGCGCCGCGGTGTAGGGCTGAAGTGGCAAGCAGCCACGAGATCAGGGGGAGCAGGTCAGCGGATGGATCACTTCCCTTCGATCCTCAGGCCGCGGCCGTAGGGATTCGTGGGACTGTTGGGACTATAGGGATTGCCGGCGCCGAAAGGATTCTTGATCGAGTCCGGTGAGAACGGAGAGCCGTAGCGGCCGTAGGGGTTACTGGTCGAATCAGGATCATAGGGGTTCGCGCTGAGCTTGCCGCGGTAGTTTCCTTGCTGGTCATACAGGCGAGGCGCATCGGTAGCGAACGGATTCGTGGCCGATTGATTGCTGAAGGGACTGCCATGGGGGCTGAAGGGATTGTTGATGCCGTCCGGCTTGAAGGGGCTGCCGGCCCCGAACGGATTGGCTGTGGACTCAGGATTGAAGGGATTCGCGCTCAGCTCGCCGAGGTCTTCCGCGTGGACGGAGAGAGGTAGAAGCAAGAGGAGAAAAAACACCAGCATGGCGAGCCTCTTCGCTCAGTCTGAAGCAGTGCCACTTGACTCAGCATTCAGCACTTTTACAGTGAACGTAGCAAAACAGAAACCAACGATTATGTAACCACGCCCTATTCGACCCCCAACGCCTTAAACACGGCATCCGTGGGATCTGCGTAGAAACTCGTCTGGAACTTGGCAAACAACTCGCCAGGTATGGTTGGGATATCACGCACACTGGCCATGGGGAGCAGAATACGCTTCGCTCCAGAGTCGAAGGCCATCTGAAGAGACTCAGCCAGGTTTTCAACCGGAATCACGTTGCCACCGAGACTCATGCTACCGAGGACAACCATCTGAGACTGAATCGGCTTTCCGAAGACAGCCGAACACAGCGCGACAAATGCGGACAGGGTCAAGGCATTGGTAGGCCCGGTATTGTGCAGCTCCACGATGTGAAGGTGATAGTCATGATCGCCAGCCTTAATTGAGGCACTGACGCGAGAGGCATTCGCTCTGAAGAAGTCAAAACCGACTTTGATAGCTTCTTTCGCTGCGCTGTTCGATCCCAGGCCGGAAGTCTTCAGCGCCCCATTTCCAGCCGTTACTTGAGTCTCCAGTCGATACAACCCTAAGTGACCTGCTCCCCCAGTGGCGACTGTGTGTAACGCTCCTGGGCTCATGGGACCGTCAGGGATGAGTGTGCCTCCGCCCTGTTCGGGCACACTGATAAACTTCTCTTGCAACGTTTCTAGGTCGATGTAGCTAAAGTGCACGTCAAAGAATTCCATTCCGCCGATCTTCTTCAGCTGCTCCTTTACTCGCCGACGTGTTTCTAAGGCATATTCGAGGCATCGACGAACGGCGTCCTTGTTGTATTCTTCATTGGGATACAGCAGCTTCAAGAGCCCGGATACGGTGTGCTTAACAGCGATCGTATCTCGCTGATTGAGATCTCTGCCGAGCTTGAAATACTTGCTGATGGCATCGCCAAATGTTCGCTTGCGCATCTCACGCATCCATTCAGCGAGGTAATCCACGATCATGCCGTACTGGTTGGTGAAGAATTCCGGCCGCATCTTGGGAATTTCCCAGCCTGGAATGTAGGCATGGAACCGGTCAAAGAAGGCGCTGTCGATCATGTCATCCGGGAAGGGGGCCAGGAGATGACTGGTCTTTACCAGTGTGTCCACGGACTGATTGATATTCCCGACAAACACCATAGAGGCGTAGGCATTGATGGCATCCCGTCCACGAGAGAAGGACCCTGAGGCCATGTAATCTTTCATGATCTGGACGCCATCTTTTTCTTTAAACGTAATCCCAGCGACCTCATCAAAAGCCACGACATCCCAGACGCCGACGAGTCCAACGGTCCGTCGCGCCATGTTGTAGAACAAATTCGCAACGGTCGTTTGGCCACCGGAGACAAGAATGCTATTGGGACTGATTTCCTTGTAGATGTGACTCTTGCCGGTCCCTCGTGGGCCTAGTTCACAGATGTTGTAGTTGTTCTCCACCAAAGGGATCATGCGGGCCAATAAGTGCCACTTCACGCGTTGGCTGAAATTCGTGGGTTCCATACCTGTTGATCGCAATAAGACGTCAATCCACTGCTCTTCTGTGAACGCCCGCCGTCCCTGAAAGAGCTCCTCCAGATCCATGTTCGGCATCTGGATCGGCTTCAGGTCCTGAATGACGAATGGTGAGCCCTTCTGGTTCTCCTCATAGAAATACTGCAGCGTCACAATGCACCAGATGCCTCCCACGAGCAGCTTCTCAAACTTTTTGACGTAGCTGGTGCTGACCTCAACCCCTTTCACACCAAGATTCGCGAGGAGGGCTTCATAGACGTCTCGTTTTTCATTCAGCGTCACAGTGATCTTATCGATGATTTTGAGACTTCCACGCTCGCGAACGGTGGACTTGACCTTCTCCGCTTCATCAGGACGCACATAGTTCTCGGCCAGAATATTCTTTACCGTAACGAGTCCGTCTTTGATGATGGTCTCGTCGTTGGATGCGCAGTAGGTGCCCAGGAGGTACTCCAACACGTATACGGGGACATTCGCCCCCTCTTTGACCAACTTGGTCAGATCTTTGCGAACGACCTTGCCGGCAAAATGCCAATTGAGGAGATCGTCGAGGCTGGTATCAATCGCTTTGTTGTCAGAAGTCATCGGCAAACACCCTATCAATGGTCACCGGTACACTCTGTTGCTCAATTCCAGTGTCAGCATCCCGCAGGACGAGCCGATATGCGGTGTTCTTGTGATACTGATGATCTTGCAGCACTACGTGAACCCACTTCTTACGTTCGTCCATCTTATCTGAGGTACTATCAAACGTCACGGTCTCGACATTCGTGACGACGTTATCTCCCTCGTAGATCGCCACCTTCAGTGTGATCGGCTTCACCCGTTCGCTGACTGGTTCCACTTGGATCAGTTCGAAGCGATGACGGTTCGTTGTGACTTTGTGGCTGGCTCCCAACACATGCACGGTTACGGACTTGACCTTGGTGTCTTCGCGAGTGGACTTATCTTTCTTGTGCTTGACCGTGATCACCGGCACAACGATTTCTTGCAACATGGCGCCCCCGTGCACGAAACGAGCACCGCCAGTGAAGTGGAAACGATTGGCTGCCTTGGGAATCCAGAATTCCATTCCGCCCTCAGCACCAGCAGTGACTGCGGTCTTGCCATGCCACACGGACTCATGATCAGGGAGGTTATGCCCGATCACATAGCGCTTTTTGGCTCGCACGGTCCCGTTTGGCTTCTCATCCAACTTGCTCTTTTCCGGCTCACCGGGTGAAGACTCTGTGAAAAGGAACCCGTGATCCGCCGTAATGACCACATGGTTGCCATTCAGACTGTTGATGACATAGGCCACGAGAGAAGCCAGTTCGCCGATCGCCGTTCGTACCGATTCAAATGTTTTCTCCTCTGTCGCAGCCTTATCGCCAATCGCATCGACCGTGTCGTGGTAAATGTAGACAACCCGTTTACCGCTCACAAATTCACGACCTTGTTCTTTCTTCATCGACACCAACTCGCTGGCCTTGCAGGCTACCCCCTCAACTGATCCTAGGACTTCCCCCCGCAGTTCTGTCGAAGAGGTGGACTTCCCATCCACCAAGACGTCGCCATTTGGCTTAAACGACAACGTGTTGTAAGGGAGCAAGCTCGCCATCCCAAGAGCGGTGTATGAGGGCAAGACACCAAGCTGCGAAGCCAATGTCGCTTCAAAGCGGTATGTGCCATTAAGCTCTTGCGTAAGTTCCTGGGCCGCCTCGTAGCGGAACGCGTCGCTGATGATGACATACGCCTTCCGATTCTCCGCTTCCTCCAGACGAGGACGCACCTGACGGTTGAAGAACTCTTGCTGGCTGGGGATCTGTTCGAGCTGCCACTTGCTAAGAAGTTGGGCCGTGCCTTGGGGATCAAGAAAGTTTCCCCAGGCTAATGAGAGCGTCGGGACGTACCAATTCGCATAACAATCCTCGATCAACTCCCGCAACGGCTTCAGGATGTTCCAGCCTTGTGCCTCGGCATGATCAGCGGCTTCGCAGAAATGGCGATACAGTTGGTCAAAACGGAATAACTTTCCCTCGTAGGCCCGATAGAGAGCCGTCGCATCGAGAAAGGCGAACCCGTCTCGATGTTGGTTCCGCAGGGCAAAGAAATCAGCGGCAGCAACCAGCGCGTCATACACCGCATGGAGCGCCCGTCGCGGCACCGTCTGGGAACCGTTCACCATGAGCGAAGCCCAGTGTCCAGCCTGCCTGCGGGTGACGATTGACCGCACTTCATCGGGGTTGATCATGTCCGCCGTCTGATGCACGCGCTCCCGCAGACGGCTGGCGATCCCCCGTTCCACCACAAGGAACGTCATCACATCGAGCAAATCCGTGATCTCCAAGCCGAGCAAGTAATCTTCTACGTGAATCAGGGCCGCCACTTCCTCGGAGAGTCGGTCATAGCTACTGCCTTTGCTGCTGCTGTCGCGCCATTGCCCAAGGCAGACGACGGCATTCGAGCGCCCCTGTGTCGGGAGAGTTAAATGCAGAAGCGCACTTGGCGGAGCGGCCTTCAGATGATGCACGTAGTCGGTCACAAAGAGTCTGAGTAGAAGATTCTTAAGCGTCGGAGTCTCTTCCGAATAGCCGAACGTAGTCTTGGCCATCTCCCAGAAAGGCTTGTCTAAATCAAATTTCTCGATCTGTTCCCAAGCTGCCGGTTCCGTCTGCAAGTCAATCTCATCGTCGTTGTCAGTATAGGCATGGTAGAGCGTACGGATGATGTTGAACCATTCCGGCTGCTCTGCCTTCACGACCGTGGCGATCATTTTGCGGTCCAGGTCGCTGGCTAGATCATTGGGCTCAACCAAGCTCTTCAGCTTTTGGAGCCGTTCTTTGTTGTCAAAAAACTTCCGGCGGTCTGACAAATACTGGCGAAGGTGGAGATTCTTCAAACCAAGCTCATTGAGGAGAATCGAAGCGCGGTCGGCCCGGAATGGGCGACTATACAGGCGCACGTCGAGAAGCCAATCGTTCTCGTAATCGGGCTCTTCACTTGGGGAATAGAGCAGATACCGCCCTGTGGGGTCCTCCCGCTCCACACGAATCTTCACTTCGAGCGCGCCTAGCTCGTTGAGCTGGATGATGTTCACCCCGTCGAGGTTCAGCGCAGGCAGAATAGTCTGGAACTCTTTGTCGGGATCGTTCCAGAAGACAATCCTGGCTCCCTCTTCCTTATATATGCGGTCGAGCGTGTCCTGAATTTGACGAGCATCCATCAGTCCTCGTCCGTTCCGCCTGTCACGGCTTTGACCTCGGCGAGGAGATCGCCAAACTTCCCATAATTGACCTTCACCCCGTCGTCGAGGTCCAATGCGATCCGCTGATCGGCATAGTGCCGCAGCTTCTCGTCAAATGCCCGGAGTTCAGTTTGGTGCTTCAGAAGCTTGTCTCGTTCCTTTTCCAGTGTCTTACGTTGGGAAGTGGAAGATGCCTTCTGGGTCTCGGAAGCCAGTTGTTCAATCCGAGCGGCCATTTTGCCTTGCAACGGAATGACATATTCCGTGCGCATACGGGCCAGCGTGCCGTCTTGATACCGGTGCAAATAGACGAGGCATTGGAACGCGCGCTCCTTGCCGCTGGAGAACAGCCAGTAGATCGGACGCTTCTTGTAGGTTTTGAGGTGGTCCTTGTAGAAGTCGGCAAGGAAGTATTTGCGCAGATCTTTGCCCAGCGATTCCTCAATAAAGCCTAGATTTACTTCCAGTGTAGTCTCAGCGAAGGCAGCTCGCAGAAAAGCATGTACACGGGCCACGATGTCGTCCTCGAACCACTCGCCATCGAGCACGGGGATGATGCCGTCCTCGTCGGGGGCGAAGGTGAGCTGATCCTGCGACCGTCCCACTTTGGCTAGAAACTCACGCAGGGAGTCGCTGGCGTTAGCGAGGATGAGTCCAGGCTTGTCAAGCGAATAGCGGCCCATCATGCAGCCAACGGCATAAGAGAGGAAGCCGGCCATGTCCTTGCGCTGGTCAGCGCGGGCGAGAGTGATCTGGTCCTCTGGGACTTCTGGCGTCAGCTCATCCGCGAGACCGTAGGCATCGATGAAGAGCCGGTTGTTTTCCGTCTCCAGCTCCTTCATTCGACGAATGGCGGCGGTGCTATGCGCCGCCCAATTCCGCCAACTCGCCTCCAGCGTTGCGCCTTTCATCCCCGGCCGCAGCAGCGGCTGGTCGCGGAAGTCCCAGGAGGTCTCGAAATTGTCCCAGTCGGCGCGGGAGATGGAAATACACTCAGCGACAAGATTCTGCTGAGCATGAGACCTAATCGGGATGACCGGCAAATTGCCTATCGGCCCTTCGTGGAAATCCAGTGTTGGAGATAGAGCCTGCAAAAACTGATTTACCAAAGTACTGTTGGCGTATCCGAGGAGTTCCATCAAGAGTAGTCTGTCATCACAGAAACAGGCAGAACCTTTTGTTTCGAAGATGTAGCCTTTGCCCATATAGCGCATTGAAAGCGCCGAAATTGAGAGACTCGACCAGGTGATTGCTTCTCGAAAGTAAAATTGTCGGTTGATTACTCTTCCATTGGAACCAACTCGCACCCCAGGTGTGTTGTCGATATAGTCACAGATGGTTTGCCCCCGGCGCTCATAATTCAGCACATATTCGTTATTCCCATACCATTTCCGAAATGATCCTCCTTTCTGGAGAGGAAACCACTTTTGCCTGCTTTGCTCCGCCTCATTCTCAGACGTCATTTCAAATCCAATTCGCTCAAGTGCCGGCTCATACCACATTCTTAGAAACGCAGAATTGTTGGTCGTAGCCAAACCTTGTCTTGGCTTTGCAATGTCCTTCAATGGAGTGGCAGTAGCAAAAATATGCCTGACTGCAGGAGTGACCCAATAGGCAATGGGCGCACCAGGGATTTGTAGAAAGTCTCTTTGATCGGCAACAAACCTGCCGAAGGATTGATTCAGAAACTTAGCCTCTATTTCATTCACTGAATCGACCTCAACATGCCGTTCAAAAAGCCTTCGATAAATCCCCTTGCGTCCGTTTGCCGGGCAATTCTTGAGCACAAACGCAACCGTCCCGAAATCTGAGCCGAATATACCGCGCCCAAGATGTAGCAAACTGGAGATGGTCTCATTTGCTATGAGGTAGATTCTGAAGGCTTCAAAAGAAGAAAGAAAAAGCCAAGAGGGAAGATTAATTACTGCTATCGTGCCAAAGGGGACTGCCAACGTTGTTGCCCGCTGCATAAAGCACGTCATTAGGTCTTGTTTACTCAAAGTCAGATGTTTCTTCACATATTCTTTGAGAAGAGGATTCATCGCTCCCCCGCCCATATATGGCGGATTGGCCACGACAACGTGATACCTCTGGCACAACATCTCCGCCTGTTCCAAGACGCGGAGGACTTTGCCGTGAGTCTCACGGAGAAAGAGCTGGCCGCCGAGGTCTTTGGTCTTCATGGCCTGACGGGCAAAGGTGATGTTCTGTTCGTCCAGGCAGGGCTGAATGAGCGAACCAAAGGTGGTGGCTTGCTCGAACTGATGTAGGAGTTTCAGCATGGGCTCATTAAAGAGAGTGCCGAGTTCGAGCGCTGCGATGTAGTCGCGGAGTTCGCCTTCGTCGAAGCGGATGTCTTGCAATGCAAGAATGTGGGGCTGAACAAGAGTGCTGGGCTGAAAGAAGCGCCGTGATTTTTCCCGGGCCTTGAAGACGAGGGCCAGCTCGGCGAGCTGCGCCGCGCGGGGGCAGATTTCCAGACCATAGAGATTGTGCTTCAGGATGAGCGCAGGAATCTCGTTTGGCACGTAGCCTTCTTCCTCGTAGATACGGAAGAGCAGGTCGAAGGCATAGGTGAGCATGTGCCCGCTTCCGCACGCGGGGTCTAACAGGCGGATGTCCTCAGGCTTGGTGATCTTGAGGAAGTCGGTCTCAGTTTCCCCCTCGATATAGTAGGGCATCTGCTCACGAAGCCGGGAGCCGGGGCGGTTCAGCAGCCAGAGGCGGCCGAGCGAGTTCTCGACAAGGTAACGGACAATCCAATGCGGGGTGAAGAGCTGGGTGACGGCCGGAATGTCTTCCGTCGGCACGGCGCTCTTGCGGGCCATAACTTCGTCTTTGCGCTCGGCGATGTAGAACTGGTAGAGCCAGCCGATGATCTCGACCTCCTGCCAGTCGTTTTCGTCGATCTCGCCGACGAGCTTGCGGATCAGCGAGTCTGTGTGGAGCAGGTTATCGGGCAAGAGGAGTTCTGTTTCGTCGTCGATCCACTCAAAGAGAAACGGCATCGTCTTGTACAACGCGTTGCACTGAGCGAGTAGCAGCATCCGGTACAGCTCAGCTTCTTTGCTGCCTTCCAATTTCAGCTCAATAACCTTGTGCTTGTCCAAGCCCGGCAGATCGAGATGTTCGGCCTGTTCGAGGATCTCAGGAATCGACTTCGATGCGTCGGGATGGGTCAGTACCCGGTAGCCATGGTCAAGATACCCATGCAGTTCCATGTACCGGATAGCGACCAAGCGGTTAAACCAGGTGTAGGCAATTGCGTCCATGGTCTGCCCGAAGCCGTATTGGGCAATCCGTTCTTCCAAGGCTTTGCGTTTGCTCGCAATAGCGCGAGGAAAGGCGCGGCCACCGATAATAGCCACGTCGCCGTTCTCGGTGATGGGTTCGATCTTCTTCTCAGTCAGACCATAGAAGGCAGCGCGATCTGTGACAGCCTGGATGAAATCCCGGCGAGCTTGTGGGGCGTAGGTCTTGAGCTTGGTGCGGTTCATATTGCCAATCTCATGATCTCTTCTCAGCGGATCTCGATGCGTTCGTCCTTAGTGAGTGCCTGCTCCAACTCCGATCGCAGTGTCTTAAGAAATGCTTCGACATCCGCCTGCGTTTCCAAATAGGGAGATGCGACCAGCTTGGCCGGCTCCACTACCCGTTTCTTCTTGAGAATAGGCTTGGGCTGCTCTCCTTTTTCCTTGGGCTGCTCTGTGGCTTTCCGAACAGATTCTTCTATCCGAGAGGTTGCAAGATCGAATTCTTTCAGAGCCTCCGTCTCTATTTGTGTGATGTGAGCCAGACTCTCTTCAGACTGGACTGCGCCCTTAAGTTCTTCCAGTGGCCTCATGCAGGCAGCGCGAAGTCCTGCGTCTCCCTTGGCTGCCTCAATATCCCTGGTGACTGTGACGAGATGCACGTCAATCTTGGCAAGAGCCTGCTGGCGAGCTGCAGCCACGAGGGCGCTATTAATGGTACTGACTGTGGCAATGAGCCCCTCGGTCTCTTTGATCAGGCTGTACGGACTCGACGCGTTCAGGATTTGCTGCATCCGTTTGAGCGCCATTCCAGCCAGCGCATCTCTCTCAAGCTCAAGGCGATTTCGCTGAAAACGGCCATGCGCCTTCCGTAACCTTTCCCACGTGGACTTTTGGTGTTCGTAGAACTGTTCGAGATTGGTAAAGTGATCAGCGAAATCGAGAAGTTCATTCTTCTGTTCGTTGAGTTGCTGGATGAACTTATAACTGTTATCGGAAGCGAGCAGCTTCTTCACACGCAGGAGCCCGTCGGCGATCTGGTCTTTTCCGGGGTAATCGCCGGTTTCCGCCAACGGCCTGTAGGTCATCAAGGATGATTGCCAGCTCTTGAGCTTGTTCTGCAGGAATGCAAACAGGGCATCCTCGCCATCAGGTCCCATCTCATGAAACAATTCTTTCCCCAGTGTGCGGGCGTCTTGAATGGCTTTAGGGTCGGTGGTTTGCCGCTTGAGAATCACGATCTTTCGACGTTTTGCAGGGGTCGTGATGGCGTCGTAGGCCTTATCGAGCGGAACCAGTGTCCCATCCATCATGAGACTGATTTCGCCCAGCACCATGAGACGGGCTATCAGGATCACCACTTCTTCTTCCGGCCACCCATACGGACGCAGGGAGTACCGCTTGTCGATCATGTCTTGGAGTACGACCTGCTTATTATTGGATGACATCAAGGCAACATAATTGCGTAGGTCATCTATCGCCTGCTTGTTCCCCTCCTCGGTTGCCATGACCAGCGTCTGCTGACCGATGTCGTTACTCCGAATGATGGCCTGAATTTCCTTCAATGGCTCCTGAGACAGCCGCTTCAGGTACCCCATCTTATTGAAGGTGTTCTTGACGAGATACCCCAGCGACTCGTCGAGTGCGGCCAATGGCATGGAGGCTTTCAGCTTCAAGGGCTGGCCGGCAGCATAGAAGTCGGCTCCGGCGAACATCTCGCCTAAGAGTGTGACTAGACGGGCTCGGCGGTCTTGGTTGTTTCCGGATATGTCGCGGAGAATGCGCTTCGCCGACTCCGGAAGTGTGCCATCATTCTTATGGCGAACATACTTCTCAGTCTGAAGGTATGTCCGAAGCTCGCGGCCCAGAGTCTCGTCATTGCCCATGCGGACCAGAATGCTGCCGCCTTCGGTAGAGCTGTCCAGAAGGCATTTGGCATTGTCGTACAACCCGTATTCATCATTCAGTGGCGTAATAACCGAGAGCTGTAATACGCCGTCGAGACGATTTCCAACCGGAAGCAAATCGCAGAAGCGATTGAAGGCAAAATCCATCTTATTCTCGGCATGGCGATGCTTTCGCTGTTCTTTCAAGACATCGTTGTAAATGAGTTCTCCAAGGAGCTTGGCTTCCTCGCCACTACTGAGTTCGACATTCTTGATCTCCCGATTGATGTCCCGTTCTTCGTTGGTCAGGAAGAAATACAGATCACCACTTCGATTAATGAGCGTTTCCTTTTCGAGACGCTGAAGGCTCCCTTCGATCTTGCGACGAAGCGCCAGTCGGTCAGCATCAATCTCGGCGATGCACAGGGTCACCAGGTTATCGACGTTCCCCTTGATCTCCTCGACATAGCGGATGAGAAACAATACCTGCAGAAGGCTAATATCGAAGGGATGCTCCAGACTCGGATTGTCCTTGGCTTGATCGATGGTCTTCTTGACGACGGTATCAAGAAAGCTTTCGATCGAAGGGTAGAACCGATAGAGAGGGACTAGGATACCGACCTCTTTGAGAGCAACCTCCTTGCCAGCCGACTGAAACGCATCGAGGATTGATCGTTCGCCGCGGGATAGGTGCAGACCGGTGGCCCCCGCTCTTCGGATCGCCTCGAAAATCTTTTGGACGAGCTGGAACTGATACGGCACGAATGGATAGTTCTGGACGAAATCCTCGCCATCTTTGACGTTCTTGAAGGTCATTCCGCAATTGGTGAACGTGAGCTGATTCTTGAGAATGTCCCCTTTTTTTCGGAAGACTTCCTGGAGGTCGCTTTTGACCTCTTCACGTTTAGCCAGAAGGCGAGACTGGATCACTTCATCGACGTTGGCACTTGAGAGTGAGAGGCGCGTCCGGAAGCGTCCCTGAATCTTCGAGAAGTCGTTGGCCTTGCTCTGTTTCATTTCCCCTAGCACAGCATCAATATCTTCTTGGGAAGTGACAACGACCCATGCACGCCCCTTGCAGATAGTTCCCAGCTCTTCGGTAATGGTCTGAAGATTCAGCATCAGGTGGGAATCTGTCCCGATGAACTGCCCCACTTCATCGACCAAGAAAATAAGACGATGCTCTTCTCCCTTCGAGTCCAGATACTCCTTGACCCATTTACAGAGGTTTTCGACGGTTAAGGCAAAACTGCCTTCCGCCCCATCGACCCACTTCTCCGCCGACTCTTTGCTCATCTTTAGCGTTTCGCCGAGCGCTTTTACGATTTCGTCCCGGTGAAAATGGTAGGCGTCACGGTCTGCCACCCACTCGCTACCCGTCGCCTTGCGAAAGACGTCATGGAACTGTGTGAGCTTACCTCTCCCTTCCAAATGGCGTTCCAGGTGCGCGATCTGAGGATAATCGCCGCAATAGCCTTGCATCTCGTTCAGTACTTTGAGAAACACGGCAAGAATGGCATCGCGCCCAATGCGGTGGTCGGCCTTGCTGTCAATGTTGAACAGGATGACATCGGTATTCGAGGCAATCGCTCGCTTGATGTCACCAAACAGCATGGCATCTTTGAACTTGTTCTCGAAGAACTCGACCGCCCGCTTAGTCTGCCCCTGATGCGTATGGGTCTTGTTCTGCAAAAGGTAGGAAAGAACCTTAATAAAGTGTGATTTGCCGGACCCGAAGAAGCCTGACACCCACACGCCAATCTTCCCTGCGACATCGGGATCTTGGGGATGCTTGATCGCATCACCATACGTCGAGAAAAAGCGGCGGAGATGCTGATCGAGCTCTCTTGTCACCACGAATTCGTCCAACTCCTGCCAGACGGACGATTCGTCCAACTGATCCGCCTTGACGACTCCGTTGATGGAGCGGAACAGGTCTCGCTCGAAGAGATTCTGAATGTTCATAGTCAGCCTCTGTTAGGGCACTAATCTGAAGGCGCGGTAATAATGTTCCGGCTTCTTGCTCTTTGCTACACCGTCAAAGTGTGCGGACAGGCTCAGCTTCCCAAATAGTCTGAGGGTCAGTTGATCGTACTTTCCTGGATAAAACAGCACGAGAGGAATGGGTCCCATCACATTCTGCAGATTACTGAGCAAGCCGCTGGTTCGGAGTAGCGGATACACGCTTCCGACACCTGACACCAGGACAAGCTTGATCTGATCCGGCCTGGCCACTTCACAAAAGATCGATGCGAGCTTCTCAGGATGGAGGGGGCCAGCCAACGCCGCCTTGAGAGCTTCGTCACCCTTCTCCCGTTGTATCTGTAGTGCCTTCTCGAGCAATTTCCGGCGCTTGAGGTGGTCCAGCACGAGATCGAACAGGTTGATGTGCGTGAAACGAAGCTCTGGTTTTTGTTTGGGAATGTGGTCTACTAAGAAACGAAGGTGAGCTCGTACTCGGAGCTCCTCTTCAGGCGGGTAGTCAAAAATGTAGAAAGAAATCTCGTTCCCGATGCCGCTGCCGCTCAGGAAGTCATCTGAGATGATCCGTGGAAGAATCTTGTTAAGCCGGTCGGTCAGCAGATCACTCACGGAGACACCTGAATGCAACGCAGCACATACTCTTCATGGTGGTCCCGCAAATAACCAAGCACTTCGGAGGCGATATGGACTGGTTGAAGCCGTAGCGTTCGTGTGCCGTCTAGAAATCCTGCCTGTGCAAGGGTTTGGTACACTGTCGATCGCAAGCGTCTCCTCGTCGAGTCGTTCCAGAGCGGCATCAGAGAGTCACGGCCTCGACAGTCATTCAGATACCCTTCCCAGAGTGTTGGTGAGAGTGTTGAGGCAAAGAGTCGGTATTGCTCCCTGATGACCAAATCTAAGAAGTCTCCCAGCAAGGCACTATGCTTAATGGCAGCCGCGAGACACGCGTGCGTAGCCACGGTCTTTGAGCCATCACGAATAAGCCGCCAGAGCTCGGCATCCATCAACTCCAGTCTTTGTCGGATCAGTCGGCCCAGTCGCCTCGCTGTCTCAAGGTTACGGGTTTGGAGTGCATTCTGTTTATAGAGTGTCTCCTGCCATTCTTCTGGCGCGACGCCTCGGAGAAGCAGATCTGCAATAATCCGACTCTCTGGAACTTTTAAGGACCCAGCTGTGAGTTCTGCTCCATAGTGTCTTTCAGTAAGTTCGGCCGTTTTCATCGAATCAGCTATGGTCAACATGCACTACCAGATTCAATGGCATGGGATAGGAAGATCTGGTCACCCCTATATGGAACTGTTTGATATCGTTGCAAGATCACCTCGTCGCAGAATACCTCCATTCGCAAGCGAAGTCACTTGCCATTTCGCTTTCCCGTCAACTTTCGTTACACACGGCCATTGGATGCTTGGTGCTCTTGAACCCCGCGCCTACTGGGCGACAACCGTTCCTGCACACAAACCTCCGCTGCTCGGATGTTTCCACCGCATCCGTTATATATATTCATGCCTTCAGATTACGTTCCTGCACATCACTCGCCTATCGATATTCGAACTGCTCCGGCCGCGACCGGCAGAACAATCCAGGCTTCTTTGACTGAGCGTCCGGTCGTACGGACCAGTGCATTGGCGTACATGGACAATTGCCCACTGTGTTCGGTGGCAACTTCATTCCATTTGTCTCTGGATGCTGGATTGGCCTTATGGTCGAACACCACCCACCCATCTGGTCCATCCAGCAACAGATCGATTCGCCCCTGCATGATTTGACCGTTCGAGAGAATTGACTCGATGGGCATCTCTGCATGTCGGCGACAATCAGGCCAACGAGCGGTTATCCACTGATCAATAGCGCCAATCTGCCGCACAAGCTCGGTAGGATCGACCGCACCGGATAAGCCAAAACCATTGAGGATGCGTGCTGCCCGAGTCTCGTCGATTGGGCAGTCTGGGTCGGTGAATGCGGTTGCCATGCAAGCATGAATGGCATTGCCCAATGCCGTCATGTCGATTCCCGCCTTCAGCTTGAGCCGTTCTCCAAGTGGCAGGGTTTCCACAATTGTGCATGGGTGACGGACGGAAGCCGACGCGGCAAAGGTGGCCGGCAGGCGTTCCGTGCTCGAGGCAGGAACGGGAAACCATCGAAGGGCCACATCTGGTTCCACCGTGGCTGTCATCACACTAGGAGCCTGAAGACTCCGGTACTGAAATGGAATCGTGGAGCCATCCTGCAGATCAACCGAGTCTCTCGCACTCTCTGGTGCGAGCCACGGCACATTCAATGCTCCCAGCCATTCGCAATCTCCTCTCTTTTCCGGAAATCCGAGCACGAGGAAGTCCCGCGCCCGGGTCATGCTCACGTAGAGAAGACGCTTGGCCTCATCCATCGCTTCCGCTCGTAGACGGATCCCGTCCGGGGATTGAGCGATCGCCTCGGCTATCTCAACTTTCTTTTGTGCCCCAAACGGCCAGGGCCAATAGCGGATCCACCGGTCCTTGAGCGGGGCGCCCACATCAAGGCTTGTATCAGACCGAGTACTCACCGACCACAGCCGATCCCGAATGTCTTTCTCCACATCCAGGAGAATGACAATCGGCCACTCCAAACCTTTGGCCGCATGATGGGTCATGACCTTCACCGCATCAACAGGTGGCTCGGCGAGGATGTCGAGTTCCATCTGTGCTTGCTCCCCGAACCAGAGGATCAGGCCGGACAAGGTCGCCGGTTCGCGTCGTGCCAGGCAGGTCTCCTCATAGGATCGTGCCATATTTCGCAACGCCTCCAGGTTGGCCAGACGCACTCTCGCCACAAGTTCGTCCCGCCGCCAACGTAGGACCCTGCCGGCGAGATCACATTGCGTGATGACCAGCTCCATCGCCGCATACGGCGACAGCAAGGGTGCCTGCGCACGCAACTCTGTAATTCTCGTCAGCAGCGGATGCCCGTCCTTGCCCCCATCCCGCCACCGTGCCTTGTCCCCATCGTGTTCCAGATATCGCAACCGATCGGCCAGCCAGGTCTCCGGTTCCTCACAGTCTGCCAGCGACAGGATCTCAGCACTGGCCACGGTGTCCCTCGGATCATTCAGCCGTCTAAGGCAGGCAAGAGCCAGTACGGCCTCAGGGGTCGAGAGTAGTCCGGATTGTTGCGTGGCCCATGGCACGGAGGCGGCGCGAAGGGCTTCCGCCACCGTCTGTACGCGATCATTGGTCTTGCAGAGTACGGCAAGATCGCCAAAATGCGCGACTCGGGGACTGCCTGTTTTGGGATCGACGATGCGATAACCCGAGGCGACCAATGCTTTCATGCCTTCGGCGAGGGCGGCCGCTCTTTCCTCTACGTTCTTGCCATTGAGTGTCCACACCGCAAAGGCCGGATCGGGGACGCGCTCCTCCCGAACGGGCATGAGCGCTACTTCTTCCTGTGAGAGTCCGGGGGAAAAGGCCGCACTGAACGCAGCGTTCACCAATCGGACTAACGAAGGTCGAGAGCGGCGGGATTGTCCGAGAATCTCTTTGGTGCCTCCGAGACTGGGCAGATGTCCAATGACGGCTTTCATCAGTTCGGCGTCACTGCCCCGAAATCCGTAGATCGCCTGTTTCACGTCCCCGACCCACACTGTTTCCCGCGCAAGGCGTGAGAGCCGCACAAAGATTTCGAGTTGAATAGGACTGGTGTCCTGAAATTCGTCCACCAGCAGGAGTTCCAACTCCTCAGAAAGCACGGCACACACGGAGGGGTGTTCCAGCAACCCAAGAAACAGATGCTCCTGATCCACGAAGTCGATGACCCCCAGTTCCCGTTTTCTCTGGGCGTAGGCCTTCAGCGCCGTTGCCCCGAGCGCGAAGATGGCAGCCAGATACGCCGCAATCTCTTGCCGCAGTTGCGGATGGGCGGCAAATTGACTCGCAATGTCCGTCACTGGTTGGGCCAGTGTCTTGAGTCCTGCCTCGGGGGCTTTCTTGGAGAGTTTGACCCAATCGGCCCAGACCGCGTGACCGTTTTTCACAACACGTATGGTGTCGCGCGCCAGCGCGATGTATTCGGCGGTATTCTTTTTGCCGGTTGCGCGTTGTTCGAGGTCGGGAAGCACGCGCTCAATGGTTCGAACAAGCGCCGCATCAAGATCCTCCGCGCTCGGGGCGGGAAAGTGCGCGAGCAGATCCATCGCGTTGCGGGCACCAAAGATTGCACAACGGTCTGGTGCGATATCGTTTGCGCGGGCCTGGGCAATGAGCGACGTGAGTTCCTCATCCCAGTTGTCTATGCCCAGTCTCCGAGCGAGCGAGTTGATCTTCTGTACCGTCTCGGAGTCGGACACCGCATCGAGCGCTTCCCGCACGAGTGCGCCAGCTTGGGCCTCCTCAAGCACACGTTGCACTGGAGCTAATCCGGCCTCGAAGGCAAATCGCTCCAGCAGTCCCCCGCACACACTATTGACCGTGCCGATGCGTGCCTGACCCATGGAATTAGCCAGGGCGAATTCCCCCTTCTCAAGGAGCGCGATCCGGACTCGTTCGCGCAGTTCCGTGGCCGCCTTCCGTGTAAAGGTCGTCGCCATGACACCACTGGGCGAGACTTGCCCCGAACTCAGCTTGTCATGAAGGATCTGCGTCAGCCGGTAGGTCTTCCCGCTTCCTGCGCCGGCACTGACAAAGGTGATCCTGCCAGGCATCAGTCAGTTCTCCCACCCAACCAACCAGCGGAACTCATCATATTCTTCAGACAGCGCTTCCGGCACGAGGGCGCCTGGAGGTGCTTCCGATTCCGGGGTCAGCGCGATCTGTTCAACGGCAATCTCGATGTGTCCTGCATCGATTTGGGAACGGCGCCATCTCCAGGTCGCAACGAGTTGTTCCCACAGGTACGGGGTGCCCCCTGTGGAGTTGGATTGCACCGTGTGTGCCTGCGGAAAGAATGCTGCATCGAGCGCGAGCAGGCGTGCCGCCTCAAGGATGAAATAGGCCACCTCCGGCCAGGTTCCTGTTTCCTGTCGCAACAGCTCTGCATAGAGCGCCAGCTGCAGATGCCGATTGCTGGCGAGGCGGTCCTTGTGTGTATTGGCACCAGCCCATTTCATATCGACAATGGCCTGGCCGCCCCCTGGCTTCCGCACGACGAGATCGGCGTGCCCTTCAAGGTTGCCTCCAGCAAACGTGCCGGTCAAACTGCGCTCGGACTCGACCTCAACAATGCCAGCGGCAGAGAATTGTCGCTGGATCTCTTCGAGCGCGCGGCCCAACGCTGCGCGAAGTCGCTCTCGATCCATACGACGGCCCGGCATCAGGAGGACCGCACCCTCCTCCGCCACAACAGACTCGAATTCCTGTGACAACCAACCTGCCAGCGCATCCCCACACAGCTCATGCGCATTCCCGACATGAAAGAATCGGTCAACGATTCGATGCGCGAGATTCCCATAGAGCCGATTCCGATCCGTCACGGCAAGAAGATTCGATGGATTGAGTCGAGCCGCGTACTTCAAGACCCATTGGTGGGGCGCATTGAGGAATAGGTTGAGACTTGAATAGGACTCACTGGCCCGACGCGCAATGGTGACCTCACGTGGGAGCTGCCACCATCGCCTCCGTTGCGGGAGCGGCGCATGGGCCACGTGTTGTAGGTCTCTTCCTGCCTGACTAGATATCAGGGCTTCGAGCAGTTCCGGCCGGAGATCGCTGATGAGCCCCTGCATTTCGAGCCAAATCGGGTGCAATTCCGCACCGGGAGGAGGCAGTACCAGCACCAACTGGTTTCGGGCGCTGAGGATGGGACGAAGCCACTCCTGGCTTTGATGGGCCAGAACCGTATCAAGAGGCGGCAGTTCGACTCCGGTGCGCGAGAGCATGTCCAGTTCGCTGCGGCTCCACGGATAGCGGTCAGGCAGCGAGGGTGCTCCCATCTGCCACCACACCACCTGATCAAACGATTCGATCACTGCGGCAGGGTGAAAGACAGAAGGCACACAGCCGACCTGCGCATCCATCGTGAAGTTTGGTGCGCCGCGCCCTGTGCATTGAGCCACCAGTGTTTGAACCGCAACGGGTGTGATGGAGGTTTCCCCTTGAGCAACCAACGCTTCAAGGGCGGCAGCCACCGCCATAGCTTGCCTGTATCCACTGGCATGCGCCTGACTGAGAACAGAGTTCTGATCGTACAGGCCGGACCGAAAGTAGTCGCGAACGCGCCGGGTGCGCTCGAGGATCATCGCGAAAGGCGCACCCTCCGCAGGGCGATACCGAGGGTGCTCGACCCACACGGCCAGGGCCTCGCGCATATCCGCAACACGATCCGGATACTGCCGCTCAAGGTGTTCGACCGCGTCCCGCCAATGCGGTCCACCGATTCCAGGGCTTTCCGCAAGAACCTCAGCCAATCGCCCTCGGAGATACCCTGGGACAGGTCCTATGGGGTGAGAGAGCAATTCAAGGAGGGCGTAGACATCCAGCGGTTCCCACATTGTCGCGAGCGCAAGGGGCAACACTTGAAGCGCCGGGGCCAACGGGCTCGCATCCTGAAATCCCTGCCGGGCTACATCCGTGGCGTCTATCGTAGCATCCAGTAAGGAGCGGTCATGCTCGGCGACAATCGCCACCTCCTGCTGGTGCGCGACAAGTCTTTGAGCGACCCACCGTGCAGCAAGCAGACTGGTCTCAGCGCGCACCACGAAGAGACTCCCATCGTCCGACCAGGCAACCTTCCCATTGGGATTCTTGCCCTCATGGGCCACCGTGAGGACCCGTTGAAGCTTCCCCAGAACGGTGTGTTCGGACGCTTGAGGTTCATAGGTTCGTCGAGATTGGACCGGCAACTTTGCGAGGACTTCCCGCCAGCGCTTCGGGAATGCCTCGATGGGATCGGCTAACTCAATGTGTTCGATCTTCGCTTGTTGTTTCGAGAGAGACTCGGTCACTTGAGCCAGTCGTTCTCCAATCGATGGAAATAGGAGATTATGGGCGGTCTCTTCCACGGCAGCCAGATCGGTAAGACGATTGCCCGCTCCAGTAGGCGCCGTGCCGGTCCATCCATGGAGATGCCACGTATCACGCCATGACAGGAGTGCTGCAGAGACTCCGATAGGATCAATCTGAAACGAGGCATGGTAGAAGCGATCGGGGGTGTCGCCGCGAGTGAGACATTCTCGATACTGAGTTGTTCGTTGAGCCTGGCTACATTCCGCTCGCAGCAATCCAAGCCTGGTCTCAAGCAGGTTCAGGAACCCGAGCGGGCCAAGGACTGGCATTCCCAATCGATTGGCCGGCCGCCAGCCATGTTCCCCATCTAATTGAAGTCCAAACACAACCTTCATGTGATGAACTCGTTCAGATAGAAGTGCGTGTTCACGTTACGCAATTACCAAATTCCGCCGGTGACACAAACCGGCGACCACGGCATTCCTTTCGCGCATCGGATATCCTGCGCACCGCGCGCCTCACATCGCAGAATACCTCTGTTTACAACCGCAGTCATTCGCTATTTCGCCTTCCGAGCTGCAGTCATCCTTCCAAGCGCTCATCGGGACCTTGTCCATCTTGGGCACCTTAGCCAGACAGCCTCGAACGTGATCCTCGCGACAAACCGCCGTTGCGCTGACGTCTCCACCGCATGCGGGATTGCTCAGCATGGGTTTGTACCACGTCTACGATCGAGCGCCTCTCGGTCCTGTTACTCCCGCATGTGCGTGATGTCCAATTGGTGCTGCCGCTGCCGGATGTCGTCGAACTGCTGGGCACTGCCGCGGGGTGCCGCCGGTTGGCCTTTGAAATCATAGAAGGTGCCGGCCACCGTAAGCCCGCCCGTGATAAGCCTGCCGAGAATCGCGCCTCGAATGAACGGTCGCCTAGTTTTCTCTTCCGCATCCGACACGATCAGTTCCCTTCAATTCGCCAACCCTGCCCATACGGATTCTTCGGGGAATCGGGCCTGAACGGACTCCCGGCCCCATAGGGATTGTTCAACGAGTCCGGCGAAAGGGGTGAACCGTATCGGCCATACGGGTTGCTCGTGGAATCTGGATCAAAGGGACTCGCGCTCAGCTTACCCCGGTAATTTCCCTGTTGGTCATAGAGCCTGGGCGCGTCGGTCGCGAAAGGGTTGGTCGCCGATTGGTTACTGAATGGACTGCCGTAGGGGCTGAACGGATTGTTCACACCGTTTGGCGCAAAGGGACTGCCCTGCCCCAGCGAGTTGGCCGTGGACTCGAAGAGAAACGGATTCGCACTCAAATTGCCCAGATCCTCAGCATGGGCCTCGCTTGTCACTAGCATCAGTACCGGGAGCAGAATCAACGCGAGTGTCATGGACACCTCCTGCTTGGGCTTGATCGCGCACATCTTACGAGGAGGTAAGGACAGGAGAGGTCCCAAGGCAGGTCAAAGCGGGTTTGGCAAAATTCCCTGGCAGCACTGTGAGTTAGACGGACCAGGCTGCCAGCGTCATCAGCCGCGGTGTGACATCTGAGGTCACTGGGCCAGGAGCTTTTGGGCTTCCTCTTTAACGGCATACCGGAGATGGTCAGGCTTCAGGACTTGAACCCCACTGCCAAAGCTGAGGATCCATCCAAGCAGTTCTCTCGTGTCCGCCACTGAGAGCGTCATGAGCAGTTGGCCGTTCTTAAGCGGCGTCGCCTGCTGGCTGGGATGCCAGATGCGGTCTTTCGCCCAGGCGGCCGTGGCCTTATCGAACTTGATTTCGACCGTGATCCGCTTTCCCCGCATGACGACGAGGGTGTCTTCGACATAGGCATCGAGATCAAAGTGGAGCGGCATTTGGTAGGGATGGTCCGTCATGGTGAGCGACTTGATCCGCTCCACCGCAAACATCCGCACGTCCTTGCGCCAATGGCAATAGGCAATCAGGTAGAGCCCGCCGTCAACATATCGCAGCCGGTACGGATCCACTTCGCGCCGGGTGGTCGCGTGGCGTCCTGCCGAGAAATACCGCATCTGCACCGTATGGTGATGAGCGATCGCTTGGGAGAGCCTATCGATCGTCTCGCGATGGTGGCGGTACGTCTTGTGCGGACCTAGCCCGACGGAAAACCACTGGTCCAGCCGCAGGAGATACTCAGTGGCCCCCGCCGGGATGGCTGCGGTGATCTTCGTGAGCGCGGAATTGAGCGAGGCCGCAATGAGCGTCCCTTGGAGTGGCGTCAGCAACTGCCGGCTGAAGGCCAGGGCCATCAATTCCGGCGGGGACAGGCGGAGGCTCGGAATATTCTTGAAGCCGTCGAGCAAGCGCCAACGCACCTCCCCGTTCACCCGGTCGGTGAGGAGGGGGAAGTGCGAGGCTTCGAGGGCGGCCAAATCCCGACGGACTGTGCGAGGATGCCGGGTGAGGTCCGGCGGGATCGCGTCCACAAGCTCAGCCAGCGTAAGCCCGTGACGTGCCCCGCTCAGCCGCTGCAGCAAGTGCCACTGGCGCGTGACTTGATCGTTGCGTGGCATGGCCCCTCCTCGGCGCAGTTCGATCCCCAGCGACCTGGATGATCCCCGTAGGGCCTTACCTTGCCACAATTCATTCGACCGTACTATCCCCGCAGAGGCGGGATATCGTCTCGGGGAAGTCCGTGAACACAGTTACGAGGATCAGCGCTATCGGGCCAGTGGCCTCAATCTCGTGGTGGCGGGGATTGTGCTGTGGAATACCGTCTATCTCGAACACGCCGTGGAGAAGCTGCACGCACTCAAACTGCGATTTCTAGAAGAACGGGCCACTCACCTGTCCCCGCTGGCGTGGTCCCATATCAGTTTGACCGGAGATTACATTTGGCCCACAGATAGAGGTGTCAAGCCCGACCATCAGACCGATACACGAATTACCCGGTTCTCTACTCAACCGTCAGCGTATAATTTTGGCAGAATCGGCGAATGACCCCTACCGCATGGGAACCGCTCGCCGGATTAGGAATGGCAAACCAGACAGCAGCAAGCTACCCTGTCGAATCTGACTCTTCCAAGGATTGGGGGTCAGCTCAATTGAGGGGAGGAATCTCATTTTTGCAGCAACTCTTATCCCTTGCTCTCATAGCGCCGGATCGCCGCCAACAACTCGCGACGCGGAAGTCTTACAGAAGTATCGTCCGCAAGTACGCGCAATGTGGTCGCCAGTGCTGTTGCGTTTTGAAACCCATGGATATGAATTTGATCCACAACCCAGAGCAGGCCGTGAACTTCAATGCCGTGTCGTATAGCGAGTGCCTTGAGACCGCCGTCACCGGTTACCAAGATGGATTCCTGGTGACTCTCGGCCAGTGCAAAGACAAACCCGTCATGAATGGAGAGGCGTGGCTTGGCGCGAATGACTTCCTGCGCGCGCAGCACACCTGGACCTGGTATATCGATCACTTTTAACCCACCCTGGACCAGGGCTTCCTTCTGAGCGGCGGTAAATTTGAGCAACTCCTCCTCGAACAGTGTATTAGGGATACATATCTCGTATGGTAGGCTCAAGAACGCATTGAGCAATGAGGCCTTCCTGAGGTCGATCAAACAACTGCTGTCACTGACGATGATCCTCATCCGCGTGCGGCCCCTTCAGGCCCGCCTCCACATCAGGGACGGGAAGCCGCAATAACTCGGCAGCCTTCGTCAGTGAAATCAATCCTTCCGCCAAGGAGCGGTAGCACAGGCGCTCAAAGCGTCGAGGCCGCTCCCATTGCCCACGTTGGGATTCGAGCTCAAGCTCCTCCGGCTCGTGCGTTCGCCACCCGCGCGCAATTCCCTGAAACGCATAGACCAGCGTGGACTCGTTAATGACGTTCAGTTGGTAGAGTCGCATGAGGAGTGCGGCACCACTGACGCGATACAGTCGCTTCAGATCAATCAGTTCTCGGTATCCTAGGGCATGGCGATGTTTGCCGACCTCAAGCAAGAGGTGTTCGCGCGTCATCATGAGAGCACCGGCGAAGATCGTACCAGCCTTTTCCTCCTCCTTATCCGACAGGCTCTCAGGGTCGATGAGTCGATGCGCCAGTTCATGCGCCAGCGTCAGGCGTCTGCGTTCGAGCGGAAAGTAACTGTTCACCACGATGACGGGCAGTTTCCGCTCACAGTCAGCCCGTCCCACTAGACAGGTGAACCCGGAGATGCGTTTCGAAAGCGGGACCACCAGCACCTTGAGGCCCTTCTCCTCAAGCAACTCCGTCATGTTGGGAATCGGGTCGAGACCGAGCTTCCAGGCGTTGCGCACGTCGCGGGCCAACTGCTCTGCGTCCTCCACTCTCCTGAGCTTTTGAGGGGGCGAGATGGGGGTTTGCCAATGCGTACTATCGAGTTCCAGGATGGATTCTACCTGCAAGTAGCGCTCGATCCATTCGAGCACTTCCGTCTCCACATGTGCCCTATCGCGTACAGTGGTGTCAGCCTTCTTCCTAAACTCGACGCCGGTTAGTTGGATACCCTGCGTGTCGAGCAGATAGGCCACAGACACTTTGAGAGCTACGGCAAGCGCGAGCAGAACTCCAGAGCTTGGGATGTCCTCGCCCCGCTCGTACTTGCCGATGGCCTGCGCCGTGACCTTCTCCCCCATCGCAGAAGAGAGGGCACGGAGCGAGAGGCCAGCTTTTCTCCTGGCGACTCTGATGCGGTCTCCGATCATCTTACCTCCCAGTTTACACTTGCATATAATCCGTATGTATTGTAAACTGCCACCATAAGCAATGCAAGTGGATTCAAGCTGGGCATTCTTACGCTATGAGTGAGCGCACCACATGAGCAATCCTGTAGGCGTGGCGCGTCAGTGTCAGCTGCCTCATAAAGACTTCTCTCCAGCCTGGACATCGATCAAACTGGAGGCAGGCGTCCGCGAACGCCTGCTCGCGCAGGCCCTCCTTGCACTCACGGTGCGCCAGCAACTCCCGTTCGCCGAGGCCCCGATCCACGGCCTGATCCTCCTGACCGGCGCACCCGGGACAGGCAAAACGACGCTAGGTCGAGGGCTGGCCAATCAGATCGCCGAGCGCCTTCCAGGAACCAAGACCACATTTGCTGAGATTGATCCGCACGCTCTGACCAGCTCAGCCCTCGGTCGCAGTCAACAGGCTGTCGCCAAGCTGTTCGAACAGACGATTCCCGAGCTGGGGATGGATGGCGTTGCGATTGTGTTGCTGGACGAGGTGGAGACCCTCGCCGTTTCCCGCCATCGCCTCAGCCTTGAGGCCAATCCCATCGATGTCCACCGGGCCACAGATGCGGCCTTAGCTGGCATGGACCGGCTCACACGCGACCACCGTAACATCCTGCTCATCGCAACGACAAATTTTCCGGACGCGCTCGACGCCGCGGTGCTGTCTCGCGCCGACCATGTGGAGGAGATCGGTCTTCCAAACGCGATCGCCCGTTCAGAGATCATCGCCGATACGCTGAGGTCGGTCGGCAGTGTGTGGAGAAATGTGAAGGCTCTCGAAGGGCAGGCAGACCGTTTGGCGAAAGCAGCTGATGGCCTTGATGGCCGACGCATCCGCAAGGGGATTTTCGCCGCAATGGCCTCCGATCTTGAGACCGCCAAAGACCCCAACCGGCTCACGGTCTCGCAGATTGAATCCTCGTTCCGGCAGGCCCTGAAAGTCCAGAAGGGAATAAGCCAATGAGAGTACGGCGCGACATCAGTTCCATCCCTCACCGTTCCGCGACCGAGACATGGCAGCAGATTATTGGTCTCGTTACTGGTGTGGATTCGCGCGACATCCAGCAGCTTAAGGCCGTTAGCGGAGTCATGGGCTCGCTCATCACCGACGAGCATCCGGCGGCTCGTCCCATTGTGCTCGAGGGAGTTGGCCCGCAGCTTCGTATCTATTGCCGGTATGGCATGGCGGCGATCGAGGAAGGAAGTGCGGTGGATTCTTTAGGCTGGAACCCAACCGCCGGGGATTGGACCATGCACGTCCCCTGCGCCCGCGAGGACATGGCATGGGTCACAGCGTCACTGGCGAAGACGTCGCCTCGCATACGGGTGTTCGACGTGGCTGAAGAAGAGTGGGCCGAGACCGAAGAATTCAGTGTAACTAGTAAAGCGAGCAGTCCCATCGTCGTTGATTGGCACCTGAAAGGATAATATGACCGTCGCGTATGCACAGACCACGACCTATACGCAGACCCACAGCATCGTCTTTCTCAGCGACAACCTTCGTAACACGCTCCGCGAGGTGATCCGCGAGAATGGCCTCAGCCCTGAAAAGCTGATGCAGGATTGGGAGACGATCGAACGTGGTATCCGGACGTGGCTGCGCAGCGGGCATCTGACGAACGTCGTTGTCGAATTTTATAGGCCAGGCGCGACGGCAGTCGCCGCACGTTGGGAATTTCCTGTTGGCTACTCTGGCTCAGGGATTAACGACGATATGTGGCTCGACAAGAACTATCTCCGGCAACTCATCGCGAAGGCCAGTCGACCTACGAACGACTGCGTCTATCGTATTGTGCTTTGCACAAGCGATAGGGCACCCTGGGTGGACGGCCTTTGTGATTGCGCTTTCCTGTCAACGAGCCATCTTTCGGCACGACAAGCCGGCACGGTGATCGCCACAGGTCATATGACTGCAGGCGTCACGTACTGGAGATAGGGAGCCATGTTGACTACCACGCAGGCTTTCGACAAATTCCGGCAACGCCTCGAGCTGAGTGAGACCGAGAAAAACGATGCCGCAAACCGGCAACAGGATGTGCGGAACTGCATTCGGTCATCGTTTGACCTGACACAAGATTTTCTCTCCGGTTCGTACAGCCGCCATACCAAGACCAAACCGCTGAAAGACGTGGACGTGCTGTTTGTCCTCGGTCCAGCGGAACTTTGGCGGCGTGAAAAGCCTCCGATTGACACGCTGCAGGCGTTTGAGAAGTGCCTGAAGCAGAAGTACGTCGAACCGGGGCAGGTGGAGATCGGGCGACGCTCAGTTACGGTGGAATTCGCGAAGAGCTACTATCCCGAGGAACATGACGGTAAGGTGCTGAGCATCGACTCGGTCCCTGCATTTCAGTCCGGTAAAGACGAGTACGAAATCCCTGACAAGATCACGGGGACTTGGATTAAGACAAATCCAGAAGTGCACCAGGAACGATCGACGGCCAAGAACAAGGAACTAAGCGGGCGCTGGGTGCCGCTCGTGAAGATGGCAAAAGGCTGGAACCGAACGAGTGGTAAGCCGATTAAGCCTTCGTTCCTCATTGAGGTCATGGCCCTGGAGCTCGTGGAAGCGCCATTCTCAAACTATCCCGACGAGATCCGCAACCTCTTTGCTGCGCTAGAGGCCAACATCGGTCGACCGTGGCCGGATCCAGCCGGTCTGGGCCCTCCTGTGTCTGACCAGATGACACCAACCCTTAGTGCCGCCGCGAGGAAAGCGCTGCAGGAGGCGCAACGCAAGGCTACGATTGCGCGACGAGCAGAGGAAAGCGGCCGCCAGGGCGAGAGTCTACGTATCTGGCGTGAGATTCTCGGGGAATATTTTCCCCTCTCATAACGGGTGGATGAATGAACACCTGGTCCCTTGCGAAACTATTGGCGAATCTCCACGACGACATCGAACATCGCCTCGCGCGCGCCCGGGAGTCGTTCGGGCACTCGACGACCAAGGGTGATGCCAGCGAGCACGTGTGGCTTGAGCTGCTACAAAAATATCTCCCCCAGCGCTATCAGGCCAAGAAGTCTCACGTCGTCGACAGCGAGGGGGTTTTCAGTCAGCAGATGGACATCGTGATCTTTGACCGGCAGTACTCGCCATTTATCTTTGACTACGAAGGTCAGATCGTTGTCCCTGCAGAAAGCGTCTATGGCGTGTTCGAAGCGAAGCAGGCCATCAACGCGGGCGAGGTGGAGTATGCTCAGATTAAGGTTGAAAGCGTGCGCAAACTCCACCGAACCAGCCTGCCAATTCCTCACGCCGGCGGGGTCTATCCACCGAAACCCTTGCCGCATATTCTGGGCGGACTGTTGACCTTTGAGAGCAACTGGAGCCCGGCCCTTGGGAAGCCACTGACCGACGCATTGGAGCGAAGCCAAGGGGATCGCCGTTTGGATCTAGGCTGTGTGGCGGCGCATGGGATATTTGGTTTGGACAGGGCTGGGTGTTACACCATCACGCCCCAGGGGAAACCTGCAACCGCGTTCCTGCTGGAGCTCATTGCACGGCTTCAGAGTAGCGCAACCGTTCCGATGATTGATGTCCGGGCCTATGCCAAATGGCTCGCGATGTGAACTGACAGTTGATCGCTTTTCTCCACAGAAAGAACAGTTCAATACCTCGGGCAGTCTCACATCTCGATGCCTCTGTTGAAAACTCGATACTGTCCTTCCCGATGGATTGAAATTGGGTGCTTTCCAAAGCCTAACCGTGACGGTCTGAACAGGCCGAACACCTACCCGTCAGAGGCAGTCTTTCTTGAGGCAAGTCTGTAGCCATCAGCCGGCACATGCTGAACGAGTGATGACTTAGCGCCTGTGACCAGTCAGTCGTCTAAACCGTGCGACCAACAGACGGCTCCCCGCTCACACCCCCACCCTCCCAGGTGGGGAACTCCCGCGTCATTAGACCCTCAGCCTCAAATGTAAGGAGGCCTACCCCGACGATCGCGCCGGTTAGTGCATGGGCGGTGGAAACAGGCAAACCGTTCCTTGAAGCAACCAGCTCCCACAGGACTGCGCCAGCCAGCACGCCGGCTGCAAGGATGGGCGATGAAGGAGTGTCTGGCGCCAGGAGTCCTTGTCTGAAGGTCTTCACCATCGCGGTGGCGACCCATCCCGAAAGCCCAGCGCCGATGGTCGTCCAGATCGTTCCCCACAGAATGGTGATCCGATAATCGGCGATCCCGCGCAACTCCCACAGTTCCTGGCCAGACCGGGCCACTCATATGAATCACACTTCTCCCGCCCTGATTGACGTAGTTCCTAGGACAAGCTGATCGTGTTCAGTTCAAGCACTCTCCTATGCCTTTCAATCTTTCAGATCGCCGCAGGCACAGCACCATGGGTCTGTACCAACATTGATGGCTCTGTCTGTAAGCTTATATCCCAGACCTCTCACACTCACGATCGCTCGATTCAGCATGGGAATCTTTTGCTTGAGTCGGCGTATATGGACGTCTATTGTCCTGGTCGTTCCGTAGTAGTCGTACCCCCATACGGCGTTCAGCAGAACTTCTCGGGGTCGCACATGTCCTGGATACTTGAGCAGACACTCAAGTAGATCAAATTCTTTTCTGGTCAATACGATTTCCCGACCCTGTACTACCACTTCATGCCGGGATCTATCAAGAATCAGGGAGCCATAGACATATCGAGACCGTTCCGAATGGGGACCATTCGAATCTTCCTCCGAACTGACTGGAGTGGTGATGCCACCTTGATCGAAACCTGAACCAGAATCCATTTGAACCGAACTCCCTCCCTCCGTTTCAGACAAGTCTTCGCGTGCCGCAACTAATACGGGAAGCATGACAACGTGCGCCATCGTTGAAAAATCATGGGAGGCCGGATCGAAAGCTTCTAAAGATTTCTCTCTCACAATCATAGTCCGTGCTTTACGAGAACTATCCGGCTCCCGATCGAACGTTAATTGAGCAGTCTTCGAGCGCTTGCTGTCCTCCACTATCTGAATCTGAAGAGATTTGAAGGCGACGACCGTCTCGAGGGATTTTGCTCTGTTAGTTGCTTTCATACAACGCAGGCCTCCACGTAATCGATATCCTCCCGTGACTTCTGCCGAAGGCCGCCCAGATAGGCTACCCATGCCGCCCTCTACTCGATAGAGCTTGATCGAAGAAGCAGCCTGCGGCTATCCTCTCATTCCACTGACATAGGCCGCAGTCAGTGGATCACGGGGTTCTTCAAATATCTGCTTGGCGGTTCCCGTCTCGATCAACCGTCCCGTTCCGTTTTGAACCCAGAAGAGCGCGGCATAGTCCGCGATGCGTCGAGCCTGCGCCAGGTTGTGGGTGACGATCAGGATGGTATAGCGTCCCCGCAGACTCACAATCAAATCTTCGACCACGCCGCTGGAGAGCGGATCGAGTGCGCTACACGGCTCATCCATGAGCAGCACTTCCGGTGAAAGGGCCAGTGCTCTGGCAATACAGAGGCGTTGTTGTTGGCCGCCGGACAAGGCCAAGGCCGGCGAGTCCAGGCGATCCTTGACTTCGTCCCATAATCCGACATCGTGGAGCGTGCTCTCAATCGTCCGCGCCATCTGCTCTCGATTCCGTAGCCCATGCTCGCGCAAAGAGAATTCGAGGTTTTTCCGAATCGATAAGGGAAAGGGATTTGGTTTCTGGAAGATCATGCCGACGCGACGACGAAGTCGGATGACATCGGTCTCCGATGCCAACACATCGAAGGTATCAATGGTGATACGTCCCGCTACACGACACCCGGCGATCAGATCGGTCAGGCGGTTCAAACATGTGAGGAAGCTAGTCTTCCCGCATCCTGACGGTCCCACGAGAGCCGTGATGCATCCCTTGTTGATCGCCAACGTCACGTCCTCAAACACCGGCTTGTTGCCGTAGTGCAAGCTGAGCCGATCTATTGCAACGAAGGGTTGAGGCTCACAGCAAGCAGGTCGATCTTCGAGCGGATGTCGGGGGCGCGACCCTGTAATGGGTTCGACCGGCATCATACTGTCACGACCTTTCGGTGGAGCCCGTATGTTGCCAGCCAGGAGGCGGTACCGTTGATGGCGAGTAACATGATAATTAAGACCAGCGCTGAGGCATAGGCATTCGCGTCTCCGCCGGACACATTCATGGAGAGATCGAAGATGTGGATAGACAGCGCGCGACCGGAATCGAGCAGCGACTCCGGCATCCGATCCACATAGCCACTTGTGAAGATGAGTGCAGCCGTCTCGGCAATCGCACGGCCGACTCCAAGGACCAGACCAACCAAGAGACCGGGTACCGCTGCCGGTAGCAAGAGGTGAACAAGGGTTGTGGTGCGCGACAGTCCTAGTGCCGCGGCGGAAATCCGGTAACTAGTCGGCACGGCGCGAAACCCTTCCTCCGTTGATCGGATCAAGATCGGCAACACCATGCAGGCCAGAGTCAGCCCGCCGGAGAGGATCGAAAAGCCGAGCCCCAGCGTCTTGCAAAAGAACGCGTTGCCGAACAGGCCGAAGACGATCGACGGCACACCAGCCAGGACGTCGAGGCTACGGCGGGTCATCCGCCCGAACAGGCTTTGGTCCGATGTAAATTCGGCGAGGAGGACGGCGGTGCCGATACCAATGGGGAGGGATACAGCGAGACAGACTCCCAGAATCAAGGATGTCGAAACCAGGATAGGGCCGATCCCGCCTCGGCGCCCAGCGTTCTCCGGGGGGGCAGTCAGAAACGTCCAGGAGACGTGGCTCAGTCCATGCCGAACGATGTCCCCCAGCAGCCAGCACAATGTGGCGGTCACGAGCGCTGCCGCTCCCCAGACGAGAACGAATGCAAGCCATTCACGGGAATTCTGTGGTTGGCTCAGAGTCTCAGCCATAAATTCTCCCGCGACTGATCCATTCCGCCGAGACGGCAAGCGCCACAACCATGGCCATCAAGACCAGCCCACTGACGAATAACGCGGAACGATGGTCACCGAGCGCATAGGCCATTTCTAAGGCAATATTGGCGGTCAGTGTCCGGATAGGGTCGAAGAAGCTGGAAGGAGTCTGGACCACGTTCCCACAGACCATCAGAATCGCCATCGTCTCGCCGATGGCCCGACCAGTCTCAAGGATGACTCCGGTGAACAATCCTGATTTCGCTGCAGGGAACACAATTCCTTGGACCGTTGCCCATCGTGGCAGACCTAATGCTGCCGCGCCACGCAAGTAATGTGGCGGCACGTTAGCCAGACTCGCGTCTGCCATCAAGGCGATGGTGGGAAGAATCATAATCGCGAGGATTACGATACCCGCCAATAGGCTGGGTCCAGGGGGGTGTATCTCCCCAATCAGCGGGACCAGCACCACGAGTCCCCACAAACCATAGACCACAGATGGAATGCCTGCGAGCAACTCGATCAGGCGCCGATAGGGTCGGGCAACGGCTGGCGGCGCATAGTAGTGGCAGAATACGGCAGAGAGAATGCCCAGTGGGGTGGCGACCATCACCGCCCCAGCCATGGCGAACAGGGTACCCCACAGCATCGGCGTGAGGTTGTACAAGCCCTGGGCTGGATGCCAGGAAGGATCGGTAAAGAATCGTCGCAGACCTACGTGATGGAGGACGGGAAACGCTTCCACGATCAGGAAGGCCACGATGAGCACAACGATCACGCCGGCGATTGTGGCAATGCCGCGCAAGAGCCAGCACAGGAGACCGTCAGTCGACCAATGGGACAAAGTATTGCTCCTTGATGATGTCATGCGCGGCTTTGGACTGTGCATAGCCGATAAAGGCCTTGGCCAATCCAACAGGGGGAGTCCGGGTGATGATGTGCAGAGGACGGGCAAGGGGAAAGGTTCCGTTCCGCACATTTTCGGTGGAAGCAGCAACTCCTCCGATCGGAAGGAGTTTAATGGGTACGCCTTGAGATTCATCGTATTCGGCCGTGCCGATGGAGACATACCCGATGGCATTTCGATTGCCCGCGACGGTTTTAACTCCCTGTTCGTTGTCACCGATCACGACCTGAGCCCTCACGTCCACATTCTTGATCTTGAAGTGATGCAAGAATAATTCAAGTGTAGATCGGCCCTCCGCTTTGTTCACGACGGTGATGGCCGCGTCTTTCCCTCCTATCACCGTCCAATTGGTGATCTTGCCCGTATAGATCGCGATGATTTGCTCGTCGGTGAGAATCTGGACCGGGTTCTCCTTATGAACAATGATCCCGATACCATCACGGGCAATCATAAATGCATGGAGGTCTCCCTCGTCCTCCTTCAGTGCACGCGAGACCATTCCAATATCAGCGAGTCCTTGGCGAGCATCCGCGATGCCGCGTGAGGAGCCACCGGTTTGCACGTCTACCCGCGTGCCGGGGTGTACCGATTCAAACCGTTTCCCAATCTCGGAAATGACCGGAGCTATGGTACTCGATCCGGTGATGATGAGCTTTCCGGTCAGTTGATCGGCGGCTGATGCCGGGAGAGACAGAAGGCCAGCGATCGAGTATGCGGCCAGGAACAGGGACTTCTTGGGGACGATCGAGCATAACCATGTCAGCATGTAGATATCTCCATGTAATAGAGATGCGGAATGAATCACGCGACCGCTCCTCCGCAGGACGAGCCAGCGCCGGCTGTGCACCCGTAGCAGTGATTGCCCATCACAATCCTGCGTGTGCCGAGGCGGGTCGGATCAAAGTCGCGAATATGGCGCGGCATCTCTTCCTTGACCGGCAGCGTGAGCATCTGATTGAAGTCGCAATCGTACAGGATGCCGTCCCACCCCACGGAAATCATCGATCGGCACATGACGCCTGCCGCAGCGGTAGGATTGAAGGCAGTGACCAGCCGTTCCATATAGGCGTCGTAATTACCACTCTCGGTCAGGAACTCTAGAAAACGGCTGATCGGCATGTTGGTGATGGTATAGAGACGGGTAAACTCGATACCATACCGCCTCCGGAGCTCTTTCCGAAATTGAGCTTCGATCGCCTCTTGCTTTGGGGGGAGAAACGCGCCGACCGGATTGTACACAAGGTTCAGGGCGAGGCCGCTCTCCGGTCGCCCGTACCCGAGTCTGTTCAAACGCGTGAGGGCCTCGATGGATTTCTCAAAGATTCCCTTCCCCCGCTGCGCATCAGTTTGACTGGCAAGATAGGCCGGAAGCGAGGCAATGATTTCAACATGGTGGGCGGCCAGAAACTCAGCCAGATCCGCTTGGGAGGGAAGCAGCAACACGGACAGGTTGCATCGATCCATCACATGACGGCCGAGCGCACGGGCCCCTTTGACCAGGCGGCGAAAGTTCGGGTTGAGCTCCGGTGCCCCGCCCGTGATATCGATGGTGGGAATGTCTGTCCTCGCCAACGCCGCGAGACAGAGATCGGCTATCTCGTCCGACATGATTTCAGTACGATCCGGCCCCGCATCCACGTGACAATGTCCGCAGGTTTGGTTGCAGAGTTTGCCGACGTTGATCTGAAGGATGGTGATCCCCGTGGCATGGAGCGGAAAGAGGCTGGCCTGCTCGAGACGCCGTTCGAACGGAGGACAACCACCTGTGCTCATAAGCACCTTGAGCTGTTCATTGGAGGAGGCCAGAGGATTCTGTCGTCCGAGTAAAGTCAGTGGCATGTGTGTCTCCGTGAGCACGCGAGAAGCACCTCGAAAATCCACCATCACGTCAGGAGGTGCGTCCTATGCTTACCATGGCTCAACACCGGGTCCGGGAATCGCAGCTCGCAACATCCGAAGTTGAGCGCCCGTCCTTGCCGATTGGCCAGCACGTGTTGAACCCGTGGCGCAATGCGATAACACACCTGCTGGCCCTCCCGAATTCCTTCAACTAATCTGGCATCTCGGAGAATCCGGAGATGATGGGAGATCTGCGGTTGTGGACAGTGTAAGTACCGCACAAGGTCCATCACGCATTTCTCCTCAACCAGTAACGACTCCAGGATGCGCAACCGCGTGTGGTCCGCCAGGGCCTTGAGCGTCAGGGCGCATTGGTCCACGGTGAGCATAATTCCGGTGGAGTCGGACTTCATCAGCAGCAGCCTCCATTGGGCGCACAGGTGACCTCGCCGCCATTCACACGTTGGCCAGCGCGATTGATGATCGCGAAATGCGGAGCGTACCCCTCGGTTGTCAACACCGTGAGGGTCTTGGAGCACACCTCCAGCGGTGCTCCCCGTCGATAGACGTGATGATCGTCATCGGCCACTTCGAGAAACGGTCCTGCGAATAGCGCGAAGTCCCCTTTCCACATGCAAGGGGCTTGTGCGGGCAACACCGCCCACCAGCGCGCATCGGATCGTTCGAACGAGATTGGTTCATGGGAGAGCACAAAATATGGGACGAACGGAGGCTGACTCAGCAGCAGCGCCGTCTCGGGCCCGATTGGCTGTGAGACCCCTCGTGGGTAGCTGATGCCACATTCATCCACCACGCGGCTGAAGGGGCCCCGAAGTGTCGCGTAACAAGCGGTCGGGTCCGTGGGTTGCGCCGCGAGTTTATAGCCGGTCAGCGTTACGGAGAAAAAGTGAATGCCGTCGATGACCTGCCAGGGAGAGAATGAGACGAGATGGATACCGAGAAACCCGGCTTCCACCATACCGGCAATATAGTTCGCGAGCGTCAACGCACCTGAGAGACAATCACCCCATTTCTCTGCATCATGAATCAGGTATTGCGGGGCCTGCTGGTCCGACACGATATCGGAAATCGTAAAACGTCCCCCTGGATTCGTGACACGGAACATCTCACGGAAGACCTTGTGCTTATCCGGTGCCAGATTAATGACGCAATTGGAAATGATGAGATCGATCACGTTGTCGTCCACCGGCATCGCGTCCGCCATCCCTTTTCGAAACTCCACATTCGTGGAGGCATAGCCCAGATTGACTGCTACGATCGGCGCATTGCGGCGCGCGATCTCCAACATCGTGTCCGTCATATCGATGCCAATCACATGCCCGGATGGTCCGACCAGGCGTGAGGCTTCGAAGCAGTCGATTCCTCCACCGGAACCAATATCGAGGACCGTCTCGCCGGAACGGACGGTCTTTAAACCGGCTGGCGTGCCGCACCCATAGGAAATCTTGAGTACCTCGTCCGGAATAAACGACTTCAATTCTGGGAGGTCGTAACTCGTCGGACAACACATCTGCTCGCCTGTCGCGGCAGCCCGCGCATACCGGTCACTGACTTTCTGGGTGATGTCATCGATCAGCATAGTCTCCTCTTGTGACACTACTTTTCGTGAAAGATCTGTTCTTTTTATATCGATCCTACGTCTATCGAGATACGTGTATAGGTCCATATACAGGGAAAAGCCTCTCGCTTCTGTGAGCTAGCTTACAGTCACACCATTACCAGTCTCTGGACCGTGGAGGCAGTCGAGGAAAGTCACCCGTGAAAGAGATCCTTATGGCTTGGAAGAGGATGAAAGACACACAGCCCTCTTGACTCAGTACTATGGTACAGGGTGTATCGTCATCGATGAGGTGGACATGCCGACCGAACTCACAATTGGACAATTCGCAAAAGCTGCTGCGGTGAATATCGAAACGATTCGCTACTACGAACGACGCCACATACTCGGCCCCACCTCTCGGCTGCCATCCGGCTACAGGCTCTACAACAGAGAAGCTCAAAGGCGGCTGCGGTTCATCAAGAATGCGCAGGCGTTGGGCTTCACGCTCCATGAGATCAAGGAACTGCTTGATCTTCAGGTCAGCTCGAAAGCCCGCTGTGGTGATGTTCAACGAAAAGCCGAGGCCAAGTTGAAACACGTGGGGGCGAAAGTGCGGGATCTGCAAGCGCTGGCGACGGCGCTGCGACACTTGATCCGAACCTGCCGGGCCAGACGGCCGACGAATCGATGCCCTATTCTGGCGAGCCTGGACAGTGAAGACAAGGCGTTAGGAAGAAGTCGTACAGGGAATGAGTGAGAGCAAGCCAATACTGACGATTGACGGCGTTGTGAACGAGGTGAGGGCCATGTGTCCGTATGAAGAATGATCGGGGTTCTGTCTGTTCGCGGTGGTGAGTCAGGTATGGACGCTGATCGGAAGGCTGTTTACATGACGAAAGGCGGGACGGCAACGATGATTGGCGGGCTGGTGGCCTCGGTTTTCGCCTCGATCTGCTGCATCGGGCCGGTGGTGTTCGCAGCACTCGGTGTGGGTGTGGGGGCCACAGGGTTCCTGGCCGGCACAGCCGGAACCTTGAAAGCCTTGTTGCCCTACAGGCCGTGGTTTATCGGCCTGACCTTGCTCTTACTTGGCATGAGTTTCTATTACGCGTACCGGAACCCCTCGGCCGCGTGCGCGACAGAGGTCGGAAGTGCTGCTCGATCAGCGAGTGGGCCGAACCGGACGTGGCTGTGGCTGATAGCAGCCCTGGCCTTGCTGTTGGTCTTGGCACCGTATTGGTTAGCTCTGTGAGAGGGAGAGGTGACGGGTGATCAGTGAGGGATCGGTCTGATGCGGCCGGCACGACTATTCGCTCTGAGTTATCTCTTGGAGGAAGGTGATCAGGCATGTGGCACGTGATTCGGACGTGTCTTCTTGTTGGGGTGGCGACGCTTCCGCTGACGGAGTTCCATGGTCTTGCGGCTGAGAACCGGAGGCTTCGGACGGTGACCTTGCAGATCGACGGCATGACGTGCGGGGCTTGCGTCAAGGACGTGAAGGAAGCGCTCGCCAAGGTTCCGGGCGTCAGCACGGTCGAGTTCAGGGTGGGAACAAAGTGGGTCATTTTCTCCGATTATTCGGATACGCGAGCCTCGGTGACGTTCGATGCGAACAAAGTGGGTACGGAGGCGCTGGTCAAGGCCATCGAAGGGGCTGGTAGCCCGCTGTCGGCATACAAGGCGCGGGTGCTCGAAAAGTAGGCGAGGGGCAGGAGGTGAGCGGTGCGCGGGAGGAGGAAGACAACATCATGGATCAGACAACCAATGTTGAAGCTGGACTATTCGCCGAACTCAGGAAGTTGAGTCCGAAAGTCACTGGCGGACTGCTGCGTATGCGCCAGGAAGCCTATCGAGACGCGGCGGTCCCAGCGAAGTATAAACTGCTCTCGTCCATGGCGATTTCAATCGCGATCCGCTGCGAACCCTGCATTCGTGCGTACGTGCAGATGGCGTACGACAAAGGCATCACGCAGGAGGAACTGATCGAGTTCCTCGAAGTCGCCATGACCATGCAGGGCTGCCCCGGAGAGGAGTGGGCGCTGAAGGCCTTTGCTGCTTACAAGGAATGCCTCGATAGTAGGCCGGCTTCGGCCGCGTCGGGTTGCTGCGACCACCAATCTATGAGCCATAAGAGTGAGGAGAGCGCATCATGAATCACCGAATTATGTTCTTCGTCATCGGAATGTTCATGGCACTCATGGTAAGCGTTGGATTAGGGGTAAGAGAAGCCTCCGCAGCCAACTTACTGATCCATATGAAGACATCCCTCGGGCTGGATGATGCGCAAATTTGTGCCGTGCCGAATGTGGCCTGGGCTGCGGTGAAAGCGGGCCACAAGGTCACGATTCTGGTGGATGCGAGCGCCGTCACGTCAGTGACCAAGGGATTCGGATGGTTCAGGAAGCTCGTCGGCTCCGAGTCCACTGCGCTGGATCGCGCTGGCCTGCCTGAGCGAGAACGACAAAGCCTGTCGGAGCAGATGGGCGTGCCGCTGGAGCAGGTGCCGCACAACTATGGCGAGTACTTCGATGTTCTCAAGAACAAGTTGGGCGTTGAAATCTACGGAAATCAGACCATGATGCTCCTCTACAACATCGATCCTGCGCGAGTTGCCTCTTCAGTGACCCCTGTTTCGCTGACCAACATGGTGGAGATGTTCGCATCCGCTGACCGAGTGATTGTGTATTAGAGATACCGTTGACGCTTGACCTGGACGAGGGATAGACTGACGCTATGCGATTAGGTTCCTATCACTCCCGATCATTTCTTGCCGCAACGATCGTGGTGTTTCTGCTGGCGTTCAGTTTCAACGCCTACGCCTGTCTCCTGCCACTATCGGGGACCACCGATGCCTCGATGGCAAACGGCTGTTCAACTCCCGTGGAGGAACCGGTTCGGCAGTTGTGCGACGCCTTCAAAACTCTAGGAGTCGGGTCCTCCTCTCAGTCTTTTTCGTTACTCATGGACCATCATTGGTCGGCAGATCATGCTCCGGTCGCACTCCCAGCCGTGAGCTACCAGTTCAAGAGTATTTTCCACCCATCTCAGTCTCTCGAATCGAGTTCTCCTCCGCATCAGTCTCTCGCAAGCACCGTGCTTCGTATCTGATCTCCTCGGTTCTTCCTTCAACTGTCTCATCGTCGCGTTCCCGGCCCGACGCCGGACCGCGATTCACTCAGCTGCTCCTTCTGGAGCAAGACAGGGCCCGAGATCCGCGGCAATCGTGGACGGGAAAGTTTTTGGGAGGGCCATCACATGACTCTATCAATTCGGTTTTGGCTGCTGACCATAACAGTTGTGAGCATGACCTTCGCGATAAATGCGCGCCATATCGCCCATGCCGTCGAACACACTGCGCAACCGTCCTTGGTGTTACCAGACTTGATCCCGGAAGCCTTGGCCAAAAATCCTGAACTTGTGGCGGCGCGCAAGCAATGGGAAGCTGCCACGAATCGGATTACGCCAGCTCGGTCATTGGACGATCCGATCCTGTCAGTTCAGTTGTGGAATTTCCCGCAGACCTTCAACGTCACGCAAACGGGCAACACGATCTTCGGCTTTTCGCAGAATGTCCCATTCCCTGGCAAACTTGCGCTCAAAGGCGATGTGGCAAGCCGTTCAGCCGACATGACCGCGCAGGTGGTTCGTGCAAAGGAACGAGAACTGGTCGCCCGCCTGAAGCAGGCTTACTACGAACTGTTTCTCGCGCAAAAAGCGGTTCAGATCCATCATGAACAGGTGGATCTGGTCAGACAATTCGTAGAGATTGCGAACGCGAAGTTCCGCACGGGAAAGGGATCGCAGGCCGATGTCCTCAAGGCCCACGTCGAGCTATCCCTGCTCCAGCAGCAGCTTCCTGTCCTGGAACAGCGCCGCGAAACCGCCGAAGCGTTGCTGAATACGCTCCTGGATCGGGATCCTGCATCACCTTTGGGAATTGCTCCAGAGCCGTCTCAGAAGCCGTTCGACAAGACCATCGAGGAACTGCACCGCCTCGCGCTGAACGACAGGCCGGAGCTGAAAGTCGCTGAACTGACGGTGCTGCGGAACGAGCAGTCCCACGAGCTGGCCCAGCGTCAGTACTACCCGGACTTCAACGTGGCGTTTCAGCGCTTCCAGAACTATCAGGCCAACAACGGATTCGGCGCCTACGTGGCGATGAGCATCCCGTTCGCGTTTTGGACCAAGCCGAAGTATGACGCAGGCGTGCAGGAAGCCGCGGCAGCGGTCTCGGCCGCGCGGGCGCAGCAACATACCTTAGAAAACCTGACCCGGTTTCAGATCAACGACCTCCTGGCCAAGGTCCGGGCGAGTGAACAGGTGGCGACGTTGTATCACACCACGATCCTGCCGCAGGCCGTGCAGCACTTGGAAGCGGCGCGAGTGGGGTATCGCGCGGGAAAAGGAGGGTTCTTGGATCTTATTGACACCCAGCGATCCTTGCGAGGATTTCAGCTGGAGTATTACCGGGCGCTTGTCGAGCGGGAGAACCGACTCGCGGAACTTGAACAAGTGATCGGAACCGACCTGAACGAAAACAGCTAATAGGGAGGAATCCGCCATGAGTCATGCCATAGGCAGAAAAAGTCTTGTTGTCGGTGTCGCAGTAGCCGGCCTGTTCGTCGGAGTCGTCGCCGGGTTCTTCGCCGCGCATCGGGCGATGAACGATATGTCGGGGATGAAGGGAAGTGGGGAGATGAAGGGCCATGAGTTGGAAGATATGTCCATGAAGGGGATGTCGATGGAAGGCGCAAAGCCCACGAGAGACTTGGAACCGATGCCAGGCATGTCCGACGCTCCGTCCGGGGCTGTGGCTGTTCCGGCTGTGGCGAGACAGTTGATCGGCGTCCGCAGTGCTCCGGTGAGCTACGCGACATTGGAGCAAGAGATTCGCACGGTCGGGACGGTCGACTACGATGAACGTAGGTTTACCCAAGTCACTCTCAAAATTTCAGGATGGATCCGCAAGGTCTTTGTTGATTCGATCGGCCGGCCGGTGCGCAAGGGCGAACCGCTCTTTACCATCTACTCGCCAGATCTCCTTACAACCCAGGAGGAATACCTGTTGGCAGTCAGGACGCAGGCTCAATTGGCTGCCAGTCTGCTGGCCGACGCAAAGGAGAATGCCGCCGCCCTCGTCGTGAGCGCACGAGAACGGCTTCGCCTCTGGGATGTGACCGATGCACAAATCGCCGCGCTGGAGCGTCGTGGCAAAGCAGAGCCGGTGCTCACGGTGTACGCTCCTTCCTCCGGGATCGTGATGAAACGGGAGGCCTTGCCGGGGAAATATGTGGAGCCGGGCACGACACTATATGAGGTCGCAGATCTCTCCACGGTCTGGATCTACGCCGATATTTATGAATCAGAAGTGGCGGCCACAAAGGTCGGTCAGCCGGCAACGGTTACCTTTGCCGCCTATCCGGGAGAGGCGTTCCACGGCAAGGTCGCCTATGTCTATCCGACCCTGAATACCGAAGCCCGCACCGTGCGGGTACGGTCGGAATTTCCGAATCCTGAACTGAAGCTGAAGCCAGGCATGTATGGGAACGTGATCTTGCAGACGGCTGCGGTCAAGACGTTGGTCGTGCCGAAGGAGGCAGTGCTGGATACCGGCCTCCGGCAACTGGTGTTTCTCGATCGAGACCAAGGGATCTATCAGCCCTATCCGATCAAGCTTGGCCGACAGAGCCAGGATCGCGTGGAAGTTCTCGAAGGTCTCAAAGAAGGAGATCGTGTTGTGACCTCGGCCAATTTCTTGTTGGACGCCGAGAGCAAGCTGGCCTCGGCCGGGAGTATGCAGGCCATGATGGGCCAAATTGGCATGGCTGACTGGCAAATGCGCGGTGCCCATGAAGGCAAAATGGAAGGGATAGAAGGCATGCAAGGCTTGAAAGGGATGGAGGGCATGAAAGGGATGAGCGGAATGTCTGGCATGGCTTCGGACTCAGCCAAAGCCACCTCCGAAGCTCGCAAGGTAGCAGGATATGTTCTGACCTTCACAACCCTTCCCGAAACACCCAAGGTCGGTGAGGTTCTCCTCAGGCTCAAGGTCACAGATCAGACCGGCCAGCCGGTGACCACTGCGCAAGTCTTGTTCGTCTATACCATGCCGATGCCAGGCATGACTGATTCCAAGGTGACGGCGCACCATACCAAAGACGGACTCTATGAAAGCACGGTGATGTTCGGCATGGGCGGAACTTGGCTAGTAACGGTCAATGTGGCAGTGCCAGGACGGTCGCCCATTGCCGAGAAGTTTCAGTTTTCGGTCGTAGCGGGAGGCCTGTAGTTGGGAAAAGCGGGCGTCTCGGCACCCGCGGGATGGGAGGGGTGAAAAACAATGATCGCACGACTCATCGAAGGGAGTGCACGCAATCCAGTCCTCGTCATCCTCTGTGTGTTGCTGCTGGCAGGTTGGGGCCTGTGGACGGCTTTTAAGGTTCCGCTGGATGCGGTGCCGGACCTGTCCGATGTCCAGGTGACCATCTATACCGAGTGGCAGGGGCGCAGCCCGACGTTGATTGAAGACCAGGTCACCTATCCGATCGTCACCTCTCTGCTGGCCGGTCCGAAAGTCAAACGGGTTCGAGGAGTCTCAGAATACGGGGTCTCATACGTCTACGTGATCTTCGAAGACCGGACGGACTTGTACTGGGCACGCAGTCGTGTGCTGGAATACCTGCAGAAGCTGACCGGGAAGTTACCAGCCGGAGTCGCACCGACTCTAGGTCCCGACGCGACCGGTGTTGGGTGGGTCTATCAGTATGCATTGGTCGACGAGTCTGGCGCGCACGATCTGGCGCAGCTCCGCAGTCTTCAAGATTGGCACCTGCGCTACCAACTGGAAAGTGTGCCGGGGGTGGCAGAAGTGTCGGCAGTCGGCGGATTCGTCAAGCAGTATCAAATCGAAGTGGACCCCAACACATTAGCGGCTTATCGGCTGCCGATTCAGACGGTCATCGAAGCAGTTCGGAACAGCAATGCTGAAGTGAGTGGCCGTGTCTTGGAAATGGCTGGCACGGAATACATCGTTCGTGGGCGTGGCTACCTGCGTTCTATTGATGATATCGAGCTGATCCCTGTCGGGACGGATGGGCGGGGCACACCTATCTTGATCCGGGATATTGCCCATGTCCAAATCGGACCGGACCAGCGTCGGGGTATTGCCGAGTTGGACGGCAAGGGCCAAACAGTCGGCGGGATCGTGATCATGAGGGCCGGTGAAAACGCGCTTGCCGTGATCGAGCAGGTCAAAGCCAGGCTGGCAGAGATCACGCCGGCTCTACCCGACGGCGTCCGCATCGTCCCCACCTATGACCGGTCTGATCTCATTCATCGGGCTATTGCAGTACTTCACGAGAAACTCCTGGAGGAGTCTATTATTGTCAGCCTGGTCGCGGTCGTCTTTCTGTTTCACCTGCGTAGCGCCCTGGTGGCGATTCTCATCCTGCCCGTAGCAGTGCTGCTCGCGTTCATCCCAATGGCGTACCTGAACATCACCTCCAGCATCATGTCGCTCGGAGGAATTGCCATTGCCATCGGCGCGATGGTGGATGCAGCCATCGTGATGGTGGAGAACGCGCACAAGCGGTTGGAACAAGGACCGAATGCGGACCGGATTGAAACCATCATCGCAGCAGCCAAAGAAGTCGGCCGTCCATTGTTCTTCTCGCTCTTGGTGATCGCCGTGTCGTTCCTGCCGATCTTCGCACTAGAGGCGCAGGAGGGCCGGTTATTCACGCCCTTGGCCTATACCAAAACCTTCTCGATGCTGTTCGCCACCGCACTCTCGGTAACCTTGGCTCCTGTACTAATGGTTCTCCTGATCCGGGGGCGCATCCGGGCGGAAGCCAAGAATCCGCTGAATAGGCTGCTCGTCGCTTTGTATCGGCCGATCCTCGCCGGTGCGTTACGGGTCCGGTGGCTGACACTCGGTCTGGCGGTCGTGATATTCGGATTCACGACGCCGATCTTTTCACGTTTGGGCGCAGAATTCATGCCGCCACTGAACGAGGGGACCATTCTCTACATGCCGACCACCGTCCCTGGTCTCTCCATTCCTGAATCGGCCAAGGTGCTGCAGGTTCAGGATCAGTTGCTCGCGACCTTCCCGGAAGTGGAACGGGTTTTCGGAAAAATGGGCAAGGCTCCGACTGCCACTGATCCGGCCTTTGTCGGCATGGCAGAAATTACAGTCACCCTCAAACCTGAATCGCAATGGCGGCCCGGCATGACCTGGGATCGTTTGCTGGACGAGATGGATGCCAAGCTCCGCATTCCCGGATTTCCGAACATCTGGTGGATGCCGATTCAGACTCGCACCGAGATGATCACCACCGGGGTGCGCAGCCCGGTCGGCATCAAAGTCCTGGGACCGGATCTGAAGACCATCGAGAGAATCGGCTTGGAGATCGAGCAAGTCTTGGCCACTGTGCCTGGCACCAAGAGCGCCTTTGCAGAACGGCTCAACGAGGGCTATTACCTGGATTTGACCGTCAATCGACGTGAAGCTGCCCGCTACGGTCTGACGGTGGGAGACGTGCAGGCTGTCATCACCTCGGCCATTGGCGGCGAGACCGTCACGACTACGGTCGAGGGACGGGAACGGTATTCAGTCAATGTGCGCTACAAGCGCGAATTACGTGATGATCCGGACCGGCTTAAACGGGTGTTGGTTCCCACACCGAGCGGGGCGCAGATCCCCCTTGGACAAATCGCGGAGCTGGTGATCACGCAGGGGCCCCCGTCGATCGCGGATGAGGCGGGATCGCTCGCTGGCCTGGTGTCGGTGTCGGTCAACGGCCGCGATCTGCGCGGCTATGTGCATGATGCCCAACGAGCAGTTCGCGAACTGGTCACACTCCCCTCTGGGTATCGGCTGATCTGGACCGGTCAATACGAGCATCTGGTGCGCGCGGAAGAGCGGCTGAAGCTGGTGATCCCCGTGACCCTCGCCGTGATTCTGTTGCTCCTGTATCTCAATTTCCGATCGCTCGCGAAATCACTGATCGTGCTCTTGTCTGTCCCCTTCGCTGGGATCGGAGCGATCTGGTATCTCCATTACCTGGGCTACAATCTCAGCGTGGCGGTCTGGGTGGGCATTATCGCACTGGCCGGTGTGGCGGCGGAGACGGGCGTGGTGATGCTCGTCTATCTCGATGAAGCGTATGATCGGCGCGTGCGCGAAGGTCGAATGACAACGGCTCAGGACCTTCGCGACGCCATCATGGAGGGTGCGGTTCAACGAGTGCGGCCGAAGATGATGACGGTGGCTGCGATCATGGGCGGCTTGCTCCCCATCATGTGGACCACCGGCACCGGCGCCGATGTGATGAAACGGATTGCCGCGCCGATGATCGGCGGTATGGTCAGCTCAACTATTCTGACGCTTCTGGTGATTCCAGTTCTCTATGCTTTGTGGCGCGGGCGGTAGCCAAAGTCCGAGGCATACCCGTCGGACAGGCCAGCTTAGAACGTGATGACCTGATACCCCTGCGCCACGAGTTTCCTGAAGCTCGGATGTCCGTCATACTCCCCTGTCAGCTTCACGCCGCAGGCAACCACTTTTTCCTTCACGCCAAAGGCTCCCGCGCAAAACTCGCATGCGCCTCCGATCCGGTCCTTCACTGCAACATAAAGGCTGTGTGCCATGTGATCGGACTTCTCCAGTTCCGGAATCCACTTGGGGCCTGCTCCATCAAAAATGAGTTGCACGTCATCGTGGCCGTCCTTGAACTCTTTGACGGCTTCCAGCGCGTTCACCACACGCCCCAATCCTTCATGGGTGTCGGTGTCGGCTAATACCACAATCGCCACTTTGGACATGCGGCACTCCTTTCATCACGAACAGGTGAATCACGAGAACGATCTCCGCCTCATGAGTGGTGAGAAAGCGGCCTCATGCTGCGATGATCTCCACTCTACTGTAGGCCTACCCAGAGGATCTGTGGGCTGGATTACAAGTAAACGGATGAATATTGCGGAAACTCGTAAGGCGCCTTACAGAAGATCGGCGAGACTGCGCATAGGATCACGCTCAGGATGCGAACATATCTATCGCTCACAAGGAGGTGCGCCATGACTTGCACGAGATGCAATGGTCTGATGGTCAGCGAGCGGATTGTCGATCTTCAAGGGATGAGCAGTGATCTCTGCGCAGATGGCTATCGTTGCCTGCTCTGCGGTGACATTGTCGATACGGCGATTCTCGAAAACAGACGCCGTTTGACGAATGCGTGCGCGCCGCTCACGGGTTCCAGTCCTTGCATGCCACGGCTCGTGACCGCATGAGATGTGACGGACACATTGAGGAGGTGGCGTATGACAGCCCAAGACGACACGGTCATGGCATTGCGCATTCAACTTCACGAACTGCCCTGTCCGGCCTGCGGCGTGCACGAGCTGGTTCCGATGCTCCAGTGCGATTACTACCCCGATGGATGTCTCTGGATCGTGCGATGCCTTGCGTGCCGGACGCGGTATCATCTCGACCATCGCAGTGTGCCGGTATACGGGTAATACGAGTGTCCCGCTTTGCGAAACCTCTGGAATCATGGGCTGTAGAACAAGAAGCTCACATATCAAGAGAAGGGAGTGACCATATGCCACTTGCACAATTGAAAGGGCTCAGCGGGTTTCTCAGTCTGGAGCAGAAACAGGAGCTGATCCGCAAGGTCACGGACGCGATCGTCTCCGTAGAGGGAGAAGGGGTGCGGCCCGTCACGTGGGTCATCGTAGAGGAAGTTCCGTCGGGTCAGTGGGGTGTCGGCGGCTCACCTGTCACGACTGAGGCGTTGAAACACATGGCTGCGCAGGGGAAGTAACCGGTTAATACCACGAAGGAGGGTCATCATGAAGTTTCAGGTTCATACGGAGGAGACGGCACCGGAGGCATCGCGGGCGACACTCGAAGCCACCGCAAAGAAATACGGATTTGTGCCAAATTTGTACGGCGTGCTGGCCGAGTCACCCACGGCGGTCCAGGCCTACGCGGCCATCAACAAGGCGCTGGAGCAGAGCGCCCTCACGCCGGTGGAACAGCAGGTCGTGACGCTGGCCGTCAGCGCCGCGAACGATTGTGCCTACTGTGTGGGAGCCCATTCCACGGTGGCCCAGATGGTCCACATGCCCGAGGATGTGCTTGACGCGCTGCGCTCGCAGCACCCGCTTTCCGACCGGAAACTCAATGCGCTTCGCACGTTGGTGCTGTCCATTCTGCATCATCGCGGTTGGGTACCAGAGGACGATCTGGAGTTCTTCGCAGCAGCGGGATACGGACAGCGACAGCTGCTAGACGTGTTGACGATCGTGGCCCTCAAGACGTTGAGCAATTATGTGAATCACATCGCGCACACGCCGCTTGATCCACAATTTTCAGCGCAAGCATGGAAGGCGCAGGCCAAGACCGTCGGCTGAGACGCGTACGTCGCTGAACAGGAACCAAGCCGTTGCGGACTGTTGCCGCACAGGTCGGAGATTGGGAGATCAGAGATCCGGTTTCGTTTTCTTGATCCCGAGCGCTTTGATGCGCGATGCGAGCGTCGTCGGTTTCATGCCCAACAACGCGGCGGCACCGTGTGTTCCAAATATCTTCCCCTTGGTGAGGCGCAAGGCTTGCGCGATGTTCTCCCGCTCGTGCCCCCTCCACTCTTGTCGGGTCGCTATCTGCGCTGCTGAGGGAGCCGGGGCGGATGGCGCCCCAGGGGCACGGGAGGGAGCGGATTGGAGATGAATGTCCAGGGTGCGGCCTGGGGAAAGGATGACGGCACGCTCAACGACGTTTTGGAGCTCGCGCACATTTCCCGGCCAGCTATGGGCGGCCAGTTGGCTCAAGACCCCTTGAGTCAGGCGCGGGACACGGCGGTTCATGCGTTTGGCGCTCTGAGCGATGAAATGGGCCGCCAGCTTCGGAATGTCTTCACGGCGTTCACGAAGCGGAGGAATGTGAAGCGGGAAGACGCTGAGTCGATAGTAGAGATCTTGGCGAAAGCGACCGGCGTCGACCTCGTGCTTCAGGTCTCGATTGGTCGCGGCGAGGATTCGGACATCCACGTGGCGTGTGCGGGTGTCGCCGACACGCTCGAATTCGCGCTCTTGGATCACGCGGAGGAGCTTTGCCTGCATCGGGAGCGGCACCTCCCCGATTTCATCGAGGAAGAGGGTGCCATGATCGGCCATTTCGAAACGGCCCGGGCGATCGGCCAGCGCTCCGGTAAAGGCGCCTTTCACATGACCGAAAAATTCGCTCTCGAATAGGGCATCCGGTACGGCACTGCAGTTCACCTTGATTAGGGCCCGGTCCTTGCGTGGACTGCGGTCATGAATTGCGCGGGCAACGAGTTCCTTGCCCGTCCCGCTCTCACCGGTAATCAAGACCGCTGCGTCAGTGGGAGCGACCAACTCCACCTGACGCAGGACGTGCTGCAGGGCCTGGCTCTCGCCCACGAATTCTCCCATCCCAAGGGCGGCGGTCACTTCTTCGCGCAGATAGAGGTTCTCTTCTTCCAAACGAGCCCGCAGGACATCGATCTCTTCATACGCCTTGGCGTTCGCGATACTCACCGCCGCGTAGTCGGCGAAGATGCGGAGCCACTCGAAGGCTTCCTCGTTGAGCAAGCCGCGGTCGAAGAGCCCCAGGACTCCGAGGATCTCGTCCTGGAAGATCAAGGGCTGCGCCGCAAACGTCCTGACACCCTCTCGCGTAAACCAAGCCGGGTGCGCCATCCACTCTTCGTTGCCCTGCAGCCCGGCCAGCCAGAGAGGTTCTCCTGTTGCGGCCACGCGCCCTATTTTGCGATCTCCGATAGGAAACCGGTGAAAGGAGCCGTCGAGACGGCCATAGTCGGCCTGTGGATCACGGGGAATGCCGGCACTGGCGACGAGGTGCAGAGATCGCTGACTTTCGGAGGCATCCTCCCGACTTCGGCACAGGTCGCAGAGGATATCTGGCTCGGCAAGCCAGATGCGGATCAGGACTGTGTTGGGGCATTGGGCGATCCCATGGGTGATCGTCCTGAGTACATCACAAAGACCGCGCTGACGCGCTGTCGCGACCATGACCTGAGGAAGTTGCTGTGTGTCCATGGGACGACACTACGAAATCTCAACCGAAGAAGCAACGAGTATTCGTAGATTACGAATACTCGTAACGAATCAACGCTGGTCTGAATCTATGCTAATCATTGTTTATCAGAGGCTTATCACCACAGGCCATCATGGCATCCTATCTGCTCAAGTCAAGGTGAACCGCGACAATCTCGACGCGGTCGAACTTAGCAACCACCCAAGGAGGCATCATGACTCGCATCGCACAACTTGACCCACAGACAACCACCGGACCTGCCAAGGCGCTCTTCGAGGGCGTCCAGAAAAAGTTGGGTGTGGTCCCCAATCTCGTTCGAGTCTTGGGGAACGCTCCAGCTGCGCTCCAAGGCTACCTCAGCTTCAATGCCGCGCTCGCGGACGGAAGCTTCTCCCCAAAGCTTCGCGAACAGATTGCGCTCACGGTCGCCGAGACCAATCACTGCGCCTATTGTCTCAGCGCCCACTCGTTCATTGGCGGCAAGCTTGGCTTGACCCAGCAGGACCTCGCCGATGCCCGGCTGGCTGCGGCTGTGGACCCGCGCACCGATGCCATCTTGAAACTCGCACAGAGCATCGTGGTGCAGCGGGGAGAACTCGGGGAGGCAGAGATCAAACAAGCGCGTCAGGCCGGACTGACCGACGCTGAGATCGTGGAAACGGTCGCCCATGTCGCGCTGAATATCTTCAGCAATTACATCAATCATGTGGCAGGGACCGTCATCGACTTCCCGGAGGTCACGCTCACGAGCGGGTGCGCCGCTTCTTCTGGCGCCTGCAGCTAGAGGCGGAAAATGCGTCGCGTGTCAAGGAATGTACCTTCATCAATACCTAGAAAGGATGCCATCATGACCCCGTTCATTGGTTTAATCATCTCGTCCCTCACGGCTGTTGTCGTGAGTCTTCCCCTACCATCCGCTGTGTACGCACAGGACCCGACACCGACCGTGTCACACTATGCCGGGCCACGGGAGGATGCACCGATCCCTCGGCCCGGCCTGACACCCAAGAAGGGCCGGGTGGCCGTGGTGATCACCGATCCCCACAACGATTTCCTCAGCCCGAAGGGAGTGGCCTGGGGCGTCGTCGGCCAGAGTGTGCAGGAGAACCACACGGTCGAGAACATTGAGAGTCTCTTCAAAACAGCCAAAGCGAGCGACGTGCCGGTCTTCGTCAGCCCGCACTATTACTATCCGCATGACCACCAGTGGAAGTTCGGCGGCGCCTTGGAAGTACTCATGCACAACATCGGGATGTTCGATCGTAAGGGAGCGTTGACGCAGGAGGGGTTGGCCGGATCGGGCGCCGACTGGCTGGACCGCTACAAACCCTATATCGAAGACGGCCGTACGGTCGTGACCAGCCCGCACAAAGTGTACGGGCCCGAGACGAACGATCTGATTCTGCAACTCCGCAAAGCCGATATCAGCCAAGTGATCCTCGCCGGGATGTCGGCGAATCTCTGCACGGAATCGCATCTGCGCGAACTGCTGGAACAGGGATTCGCGGTCGTCGTGGTCACCGATGCCACGGCAGCCGCCAAGCTGCCAGGGTTCGATGGCTATGAAGCGGCATTTGTGAACTTCCGCTTGATTGCAAGTGATGTATGGAGCACAGCGCAGACGGTCAAGATTCTCTCGGCGCTCAAGTAATGATTCGCATCAATAGTCTCACCATCTCTAACCAAGGAGAACCCATGAAAACAGCCATCATTATCGTGTCGGATCCGAAGAGCGGCTCAGAGGAAGCGCTCGGGCGAGTCTTTAACGCGCTGGCGCTCGCAGCCGAAAGCAAACAGAAGGGAGACGAGGTGGCCGTGATGTTCAACGGTGCCGGCACGCGGTGGCCGGCGGAACTTACGAAGCTGACGCACCCGGCCAACGGCCTCTATAACGCGGTGCGTGACGTCGTGCAGGGTGCCTCCTGCGGATGCGCAGATGTCTTTGGGGCCAAAGACGGTGTGGAGGCGTGCGGTGTGCCGCTGAAGAAAGACAATGCCCTAGCCGGAACGTCCGGACTCTTGAGCCTGCGCCAATATATGGCGGACGGGTGGCAGACGATCGTATTTTGAGACTCGCTCTGTGAGGCGGCCAGGAGCGGACTCTTGGCCGCCAGAGGGCTGATACCTGCAAGGGGGAAAATGATGGCAACAAAATATCTCGATCTGATGTTTACGGATTCAGTGTGCCGCGCACAGAAGCAGTATTATGGGCGCACGGGCGTGATCACCGGCGCACCCGAACGGGACCCGCTCAGCCAGGCCGAGGTCGAGTTCATTGCGACGCGAGACAGCTTCTATCTGGGGTCCATCAGCGAAAGCGGATGGCCCTACATCCAGCATCGCGGGGGCCCTCAGGGATTTGTGCGAGTCATCGACGAAACAACTCTGGCGTTCGCCGATTACAAAGGAAATCGGCAATTGCTCACGACCGGCAACGTCTCCGTGAACGACCGCGTCGCGTTGTTTCTCATGGACTACAAGAACCGCGCGCGGCTGAAAATCCTTGGTCATGCCCGCGTCGAGGACGCCCGCCTCCATTTGGAACTCGTCGCGCAGATCGCCGATTCGACCATGCGGTCGAGCGTGGAGCGCCTGGTCTTTATCGATGTCGTCTCGTTCGACTGGAACTGCCCGAAATACATCACACCCCGCTACTCGATTGGTGAGGTCGAAGAACTGGCAGAGCCGCTGCGAAAGCGGATACTCGAACTCGAGACGCAACTGCGAGCCCATAACACATGAACGGCACCGGCGCGACAGCCCGCTTGTGATCCGGGCGGGCTGGCATATACAGGTTCTGCATGCGTACACAACCGCGCCTCACAATCAGAGCGATGACCCATGGATACGATGTCTCGCAGGCAATTTTTGCAGCTGGCGGCGGCGACCGGCGGCACACTCGCGTTCGGCAATCTAGCCGCGCAGGGGTTGGGACTGCCACCCGGACCACGCGTCGCTTACGCAGGCGAATCCATCAAGATCGGCATCCTCGACCCGCTGTCCGGCCCCTATAACACCTCCTCGGTCCACGACGTTCATGGGGCGACCGTGGCAGTGGATCGCTTCAACAAGGATGGCGGGGTGTTAGGACGTCAGATCGCGATTCTGGAAGCCGACGACGCCTCGAACGTTCAGACCGCATTGAAAGCCGCCACCACGTTTATCAAGGAAGACCGCGTGGATGTCCTCATGGGCACCTTCAATGGAGAGGTCGCACTCGCCGTTTCTGACCTGGCCAAGAAGGAGAATACGCTCTTCATGGTGACCGGCGCGCATGTGCAGGAGCTGACAGGGGCCGGGTGCAACTCGCACACGTTCGTCTTCATGCCGAGTGCCCGGATGTTGTCCAGGGCCATCACGCCCCATCTCGTGAAGACCTACGGGAATCGCTGGTTCATGGTTACGGCTGAGACGATGGACGGGCGGGCCGCAGAACAGGCCATGGCCGACACCCTCCTGGCCGCAGGGGGCGACGTGCTTGGCTCGGTCAGCACACCCTTCGGGTCCACCGACTTCGCCGCACCGTTGGCTCAAGCCAAATCTGCAAACCCCAGCGCCGTGATTCTGAATCTCTACGGCTGGGATCTAGTTCACGCGCTGAAGGCCTACACAACAGCAGGGTTAGCCAAAGAGCACATCGGTGTCGGTGGAATGATCAGCGGCGAACAGATTGGCCGCCCGCTCGGCTATGCCCACAACGCGGGGATTTGGGGGTTGATCTGGGACCCGAAAGTCCCGAGCGACAGCTCTCGACGATTTATCCAAGGGGTGATCGACAAGTATCAACATACTCCGACCTCCCGCTGCTACCACGGCTATGCGGCGATGACGCAGATTCTGGAAGCGATCCAACGGGCCGGCACGACCGACACGCAGGCGGTCATCAGGGCGCTGGAGGGCCATGAGTTCGACGGGCTGAAGGAGGGCCGCTCCTACTTCCGCGCCTCGGATCACCAACATGTGCAGGACGTGCTCGTGGGGAAAGCCTATGGTAAGGAGCTGGGCCTGGGCCACTACCAACTGCTGGCCACAGTCCCGGGCGAGGCGGTTGCAGGCACGCCCAATCAGCCGGGCTGTTGGGTGGCGTGAGCTCCCATTATGACGATGCATCCACACCTCAAAGGAGGGGCGAACAAGAACAGGTCGGAATTGCCATGTGTTCAACTCCCTCGTGGTTTAGCAGTCCATCATGCATCGTACGTCACGGTCTCGAGTTGCCTCTTGACTGAGACTCTATTCACGGGAGGTTATCAATGGAACCGTCGAATCACCCCATCGCCCTCATTGTAGGAGGCTCCAGCGGAATCGGGCTTGCCACCGCGAAGCGCGTATTGGAATGTCACATCCCCGTCGCGATGGTCGGCAAGTCGCAAGATAAACTGAAAACGGCGCTACGCGAGCTGTCGGCGCTCGGGACCGTTGAAGGAATCCTCGCTGACTTGTACGCACCGGACGATGTCCGGCGTATTATTGCGTTTGCCGAGCACCACAGCCGCCATATCAAATATCTGGTGAATGCGGCAGGGTACTTCAAGCCCACCCCATTCCTCGAACATACACACGAAGACTATAATAGATATTTGGATCTCAATCGAGCCCTCTTCTTCATTTCGCAAGCTGTCGCCACGAACATGGCGGCCAACGGCGGTGGCTCGATCGTGCATATCGGATCCATGTGGGCGCGACAAGCGATTAAGGCAACGCCGTCCTCTGCCTATTCGATGGCCAAGGCAGGACTGCATGCGCTCACCCAACACATGGCGATGGAGCTGGCGGGCCACAACATCCGTGTCAATGCCGTGTCACCGGCCGTGGTACACACTCCGATTTACCAGGCGTTCATCGAGCCAAGTCAAGTCGACGAGACGTTGGCCTCCTTCAACGGGTTTCACCCACTCGGCCGGATTGGGACGCCTGACGACGTGGCGCGGGTCATCCAGTTTTTACTGAGCGACGATGCTGCGTGGGTGACCGGGGCGATTTGGGATGTCGACGGCGGTGTGATGGCGGGACGCAACTAATCAGCGGCGGGAAAGAAGGACCCTGTTCGGACTGGAGAACTCACTGGTATTTTCCCTCCAGCAGTGATGCCGGCCTGAACAGTAGTCACGATTATGTGCGGGTTGTATCACGCCCTAACTGCGTCACGAATGGGAAGCGGAGCATCATGAACAGGTTCAGACAGACCGGCGGACCGAGATGCTCCAGGCCGATCGTCATGCCCGTCTGCCCCAAGGCCGGTTGGGGGCAATAGGTGCCGAACAGGCGATCCCACCAGGGCACGTTGAATCCGTAGTTGCTGTTGGTTTCTCGTACATCCGTCGAATGATGAATCCGATGCATGTCCGGCGTGACGATGAACCACCGGAGCATCCGATCGAGGGCTACAGGCATTCGGACATTGCTGTGGTTGAACAGGGCTGTGCTGTTGAGGACGATCTCGAAGATCACGACCGCAAGCGGAGCCACTCCCAGCACGAGTACTGACAGGGCCTTCATTCCCGTCGAGATGATGATCTCCACCGGGTGAAAACGCACCCCACTGGACACATCCAGATCCAGATCGGAGTGATGCATCATGTGAAAGCGCCACAGGATCGGCACGTTATGGAAGACCTGATGCTGCCAATAGATGATGAAATCGAGGGCTACAATCGCCAGGGCGAGTTCGAGCCAGGCCGGCCCTTCGACCCAGTTCAAGAGTCCCCAGCTATGGTCCTGCGCCATCGCCGCTGTTGTCACGACACCGCCCATGAACAGCAGACGGGCGAGGACTGTATTCAAGACCACGATCGTCAGATTGCCGCCCCAACGACAGAGCTTTGATGCCGTCAGCTTCCGCCGCGGCGCCAACACTTCCCACGTCGCCATCACCCCGAGGACGGACACGTACGATCCAATCCGAATGAGATCCACAGACTCCATCGGTTTCCCCTCCTCCCGATCACACTCTACGCACCAGGCGATCATCCACCCGTTCTAGGAAGTCAGAGGCATGAAACGGGGAATGGATTCAGGCGGACGGAGCAGTTCGAATCAAGAGAACTAATCGCTCGACTCTTTTTCCGAACTGTAAGCTGCCTCACAGCGGGGTATTCGCTCGATCAGTAGGATGTGAGTGTGCCACTGTGCCGTGAAACCACACTCGGTCGGGAATACGATATTCTCGTATTGCAGAAAGGAGGGAACTCGATAAGCCTGTGGTGACGTACGGTTGGACGGAGAGCAGGTGCGCGAGGTCAACAAGAGAGCCGTGTCAACAAAACACTTTTAACAGGAGTATCACATGAACGCGAAGACAAAGAAGAACGCCGTGATCCATTCAGCCTTGTTGATTGCCTTGAGTTTTGCCGGGACCCAGGCTGCCAACGCCGAGCCCAAGGCCCCACAACTGCCGGCTGGGTGGGAAGCGTGCGGCGGGGTCGCGAAGGCGGGCATGAACGACTGTGCCGTCAGAACCAGTCTCCATTCTTGTGCAGGCATGGCCAAGAGCGACAACGAGCCTGATTCGTATGTGTTCCTGCCGAAAGGCTTGTGCGCCAAGGTTGCGAAGAGCACCGTGCTGACAATCACGAAAGAAGACATGGCCAAGATGAAAGAAGACATGAAGAAGATGTAGGACGACACCCGATGTCTTTTCAATCTTCCGCCCCGATCCCGGCTCGAGCCGGGATCGGACTGCGGTCGCATCACTATCGCGAGATATTGGAATCGCCGCCGCCAGTGGCCTGGATGGAGACCCATCCGGAGAACTATTTTGGCGAGGGAGGCGTCGCGCTCCGCATCCTTGAGCGGATTCGAGCCAACTACCCATTGAGTTTTCACGGAGTCGGGCTCTCGTTGGGTTCCACCGATCCGATCGACCGCGCCCATCTGGGTAAGTTCAAACTCTTGATCGATCGATTCGCACCGACGTTTGTCTCCGAACATCTGTCATGGAGTTCCGTTGGGGGGCGTTTCCTGAACGAGCTACTCCCTTTGCCCTCGACCGAGGAAAGCCTGAAACATGTCTGTTCACGGATTGACGAAGTTCAGACTGTCTTGCAACGGACCCTCCTGATCGAAAACATCACCCGGTACCTGACATGGCGGGGTTCCACAATCCCGGAGGGTGAGTTCATGGCCGAAGTCGTCAGGCGAACTGGCTGTGGGATTCTGCTGGATCTCAACAATGTCTATGTCAATGCCGTGAACTTCCATCTGGATCCTGTAAAATTTCTGGATGCGCTGCCGCGCGAGGCGGTGCACGAAATCCATCTGGCCGGCTTCGATCAGTCCGGGCGTGTCCTGGTCGATACGCATGGCCAGCCCGTCTATCCGGAAGTCTGGAGTCTCTATGAGTGGACCATCCACCACGTCGGTCCGCGTCCGACGCTGATTGAATGGGATACGAATCTCCCCCCGCTCTCGGTGCTAGTGGAACAAGCCATCCACGCCGATGCCGTTGTAGGAGCCTGTCATGTCCTCACTGCGTGAACTCCAGCACGCGTTCGCGGCATCGATTTCGGAAGGGACGTCATCTCCAGTCGCGGCGGAGCTGGTACTGGATAGGATGGCCCGGCGAAGCCTGGCCCTCTACCGACGACTCATCAGGAACAATTACGTCCACACGCTCACGATCACCTACCCGGTGCTGCGTCGGTTCATCGGCGACGCCTATTTCCACATCCTGGCGAGAGGCTATGTCAGGTGCTCTCCCTCGACCACCGGTGATCTGTTTCTCTACGGGTGCCACTTTCCCGCGTTTCTCAGCGAGTTGCAGCTTTCTCCCCTGTTGATCGAATTGGTACGACTGGAATGGGCCTGCCATGAAGCGTATCAGGCTGCCGATGCTCCACCGCTCTCCCATAACCAACTCGATGCCATCGCATCGGCCGATCCGTCGGACGTGACGTTCCGTCTGAACGCGGCTGTGCGACTGCATCGATTCTCCTTGCCGATCCAACGCGTGTGGGTGGCATTGCAACCGGACGCTCCGACGGACATCGGAGTCGACCTGCCGCTGCCGGACGAGGAAACCTGCGTCGTGGTCGTAAGGGCCGAAGGGAGAATCCGCGTGGAAACGCTCGCTGATCTCGACTACCGGTTGGTCGAAGCCATGGCCGATCGAAAGACCGTGGCCGAGATCGAGCAGATCGCCACACAGTGCGATCCCCGGTTTGACTTCAATCGCTTCATGGCATCCGTCCTCGCGCTAGGCCTGCTGAGCAGCATTGAGACGGAGGTGCGCTTATGAAAGAGGACGACGGATTCTTTGCATGGACGGTCAATCGTGCTGCTCTGATGTACGGTCGATTGGTCTGGGGGCTGGAGGCCTTGCTCCCGTTCTTCGACTTGTCCGTCCGTCTGTACCTGGCGCATATCTTCTGGAAGGGCGGGATGGTCAAGCTCTCCAGTTGGATGTCCACGGTGATGCTCTTCACCATGGTCTACGATGTGCCGTTGCTGTCGCCGGAGATGGCCGCTTACGTGGCCACCGCCGTTGAATTGGGCGGCTCGTTCCTGCTGGCCATCGGCCTGGCAGGTCGGTGGGCAGCCCTCTCGCTGTTCGGCCTCAATATCGTCGCTTCAATCTCGTACGGACAATTGTCTGATGCTGCGCTCCAAGAAGCGTTCTATGTCGGGATTTTGTTCCTATATTTCGTCCTACATGGACCAGGACTGCTCTCCGCCGACAGGCTGTTGAGCCACCTCATTCGACGTCGGCACTCGAAGAGCAATACCGAGTCCGATCTTTCCGAACAGACTGCTCCTCACCGTGTCTAGAATGCATCGGACGCAGAGAGGAAGGTGGGCTTGCCATGTAGGGATAACCGGGCAGGCTACGTGTGAAACAGGGAAGGTTGGGTGGGCTGGATCCTCGGACCACGTCTAAGCTCAAGTAGTTCCGTGGGAGGCAACTAATGGGTCTAGGGAGTTCCTTCGGACTGAGTGTCACACGGGTCCTCGGGTGCTTGCCTCTACATGCCTCGGAGGCCGCCGGCTTCTGTTTCCGGCGCACAGGCCTTCTCCAGCAGGAAATGCACGGGGCAGAACCCGGTGAATGCGCTCTGAATCAGAGTGACTCCGATCGCGCCAGGTAGGAATAGCCAAGCCGGATGCAGGCTATAGCCCAATGTGATACCAAGGGTGATCACCGCCCCGACGATCCCATCGTGGATTCGTCTCTTGGTGTGGTTCATGATCCATCCTCCCGTAAAGCTCTCCGTTGATGATTGCACGTTTCAATTCAATAGGAGAAGGTTGTTATTGTTGCTTCTTGGATTGAGCCAGAAGGATGGGTGACACCGTAGCGACCCGTCCTTGCTGATCGGTGGTAAAGAGATAGTGGTCATAAGCTCCAAATGCCTCCAAGGGAGGCGACTCGATTCTGAATTCCATATATTTTGCCCAAGAAGCGTACATCGAGTCGAGCGCCTCTAGAAACTCCTGCTTGGTCTTGAACGAATGTTCTGGGATAACCTGTCCAGCCGATGGTTCGTTCATGTTGCAATAGAGCCGGATCCGGAACACTGGGGAAGCAGGGAAACCCGCCACATAAGTTACGTCGAGCACATGTCGCTTGCAGGCTGCGCTGGCCGGCTGATTCTCAGGCTGCGTTGCGCCCGGCACGTTTTTGACCCCCATGTCGACCATGTAGTCGGCTAAACCGGAACCAAATACTTCGCCCATGGTCATGCCCGGACGAATGGCGTCATGGGATGCCATGAACAACTGGTAGCTCCGCTCCGAGCACTCAAGAATTCCGGCAGCCACGAGGCAACCAATGGCTACTGCTGAGGCCACCCGCGCCGCCACTGACACTGACCGGTTCGTAGGTAGGTGTTTGATTGGCATGACTCGAGACATGCAGTGCTCCTCAAATGGTCCGTCCCCGCATATAGATATGAACCCGTTGGTTCTTTCCGGAATATCTCCCACGGTCCTCGATACCCCCAGATCGAAACTTCCGACAGCGCGATGCCTTCAAATCCATCTGTTGCTTTCGTTAGGATACACCGGAATAGTTGTGTGTCAGCGTTCCCCTTTATAAAGTAATCATCGCCAAGTGGATATTCTCCGTACACAAACGCTTTCAGCGGATCATCTGTTCGGAATTCTTCGCTGGATGCCGTGCCAACCATGAACAGGAAGGCTAGACCTGCCAGGACGCTGAACATAGCGGCTTCTCCCTTGCTCTGTATCACAAGGATCTCCCTGCTGTGTTGCCTTCGAAAGTCCGCCGATGCACGGTTAAGCGATATTCAAAGTGCTTTCAACCAATCGTACAGCGGCTTTCCTTTCGCAAACTGATCAAGGCACATTCCCATAAATTCCGGGCCATAAACCTGTGTGGTTACAGGCAGACAATTCTCGACGTATAGGCCTTTGAGCTGCAAGAGATCGGCTCTGACGTGGTCGGTGGGGTATCCTCGAGGCACCTTCTGCAACGGTTCTCCTTGAAAACTTGCACCGTCGCGTCGCATCTTCTTCACCACAGCATCGAGGACTCGGCCCGTTTCAGTATCCATCACCGCCGCACGATACCGATCTAGGGTAGTACCTTCGAACTCCTTTTGCCCAATAGCAAAGAGAAGCTTCTCTGCCTCCAGCTGAACATAGAAAAATGGCGCCATGCAGTTCTTCGAGGCATTGTTGCTGAAGCGAATGCCAATGTGGGTCTTATAGGGCCTCTTGTCCTTGCTGAACCGAATATCTCGATGGATCCGGAAGACCTTGCCTTCCAGATGCTTGATGTCCTTGAACGTATGAATCAGGCAAGCGCACAGGGCAGAAACGAATTCCTGCACCGGTTGTTCGACCACGCGTCGGAATCGATCCTTGTTCGCATCAAACCAGGCTTTCCGATTATTAGACGACAAGTTGGAAAGAAATGAGAAGGTTTCTTTCGGGAACCCCAGAAATCCCGTCTGGTTTGTCGGCATCTTGTCCTCACGTTCTAAGACTCAACGTGTCTCGATCACGTACTGAATGAAGGGACCAGAAAAGTCTCCCTCCAAAGAATCACGCCACTTTCTCGCCCGGTTCGGCCATTGCCACAAACTCGGGATTCGGGTGAGTACCCGTCAGATGATTGCTGTAATTGGTTAACGTCTTGAGGGCGACTCCCATCACCACTTCGAACACTTGCGCGTTCGTATAGCCAGCATCGAGAAACTGCCGGACTCGCTGCTCGTGAATCCGGCCTCGCTGCTCGACCATCGCTTTGGTGAAATCCCGCAGCGCATTAAGTCTTGCGTCAGAAAGCGGAGCGAGTGCTACAAGCGCCTTCAGTGTCGTGTCATCGATTCCCGCCTTTCGACCCAGCGCGGCATGGACGGTCTTGCAATAGTTACAGCCGTTCACCACGCTGCTCGTGATCAGGATGACTTGCCGCTCGGCCTCTGTGAACGAGGTCTTATCGAACGCACCGCTCAGATTCAGCACAGCGTCGAGCGTCACCGGACTCTCCGCGAGGGTGGCGGCGAGATTGGGGATAAATCCGTATCGATCCTTTGCTTTTGCCAGCACTGCGGCTGCGCCCTTCGGCGCAGTTGCATCCGTGTGTTTCGTAAAGAGACTCATACCTGGCTCTCCTTTTCTATTTCAGCAGGTCCAGACACGCATAACGCGATCATGGTGCTTCTCACATCGCGCAAGCCATTCAAAAGCGTGTCTTCCTCTCGCCAAATTCGTTTGAGATCGAGGCAGGCGCGCTCGCCTGTGCCTCACGGGGCAGGTCAACGCCAAACACCACGGACTCGATGCGCAGGTCATGCAGCACGACGTTCTTTTCCGCATTGTGGTAGGACGTGATCTGAGACGGAACTTTGAGCCCATCGATCATTTTCCAGTCGCTGAATCCCATCATGCCGGCAGCTCCCTTCATCAGCTCGCGATCGGTCAATTGGAGGTAGGCAAGTTCATGGGTCAGGGGATCGACCCAGAGGACATACTGATTCGTGTCTTTCTGCGGCTCTGCCGTATGCCAGGTGGTGTAGATCAGGTCATATCGTTTCCCCCGTAGCGAGCCTTGCCCTCCATAGCGGATGACCTCAGCATTGGCGCTCCGGAACGGCAGCTGCAGTGCATAATTCATCGTGGCAACATAGAAATGAATCTTCTTCCCGGCTCCATAGTCAGGCTGATCGCCAAGGGCGGCTCGATACAGGGGCCAGTCCTGCATCACCCATTTCTCACCCTTGTTGGGGCCCTCCTGCATTTCGATAGACACCTGGTCCCCCCCGAGACTCGTTTGCCAACGCATCAACTGTCCGCTCTCCTTCTGCGGCATGAACATCAGCCTTCCCATCCAATGCTCCCAATGGTCCCGCGCCGTCACTTCCACCGTCTTGGCCTGCTTCCAGCGATCGAGGCCTCCGTGCGCGGTGATCACTTCCGTTAGGAGTTGTCGCCCGCGTGCGTCGGCGTCAAGCCTCGTAGTCGATTTGAGGGAATCTGGCCTGATATCAGCGAGACAACCAGACAGAATGCCTACGGCCAGGATGAGACATGTCGTAATACCCCTTCTCATAAGAACCTCCGTCGGGCGGTGAAGTGTGATGTGGAAATACCTATATAGTAGAACGATCGTTCTATATTGTGGCAAAAAAAGTTATGCCATAAGCGTCTGCTTGACGGTCCTTATGACCGCTTCGATGTGCGGCTTATGATCCTCGACCCGTCCATACAGCACCATGCCTTGGATCAGACAAAGGAGATAGTGTGCGAGCGCCACCGGATCTTTCTTAGCCGGGATCTCACCTGCTTTCTGCGCGGCACGTATGGCCCCTTCAAGGATGGTTTCCAACCTGGTGCAAAACTTCTCCACACGCCTGACGGCTCCCGTGCTGACCACTTCCTTCTCGACAAGGGTATTCATCATGAGACAACCGTTAAAATCAGGGTTCGTGGCATTCTTGATCACGCCTTGCAAGAAGGTCTCGATGCCCTGCATGTTCGGCTCGTCGATCAGCGGTCTAATGAAGGGCTCAAGCTCCTGTTGGCGATATTCCTCCAGAGCAGTTTCGTACAACCCATCCTTGCTTCCAAACTCTTTGTACAGGCTGGCGCTATTCAGCCCCGTTGTCTTGATGAGTTCACTCATCGATGTGGCTTCAAAGCCCTTCTTCCAGAACACGGAGATCGCCCGGTTCAACACGCCCCGCCGATCATATTCTTTGGTCCGTCCCATGGGGCACAATATACAATGATCGTTCTAGTATTGCAAGCCTTCCGTCGAAGGAGGCTTCTCGGTGCACCGTCCCCAAGATTGCGGACAGGACTGAGGCTCTCTGAGATCTTCCATCAAGGAACGTTCCGCCATAATGCCAGTTCAAGTGACTGCGCCTATTTCTCCTTACCCCAAAATGGCTCATGTTCAACTCCTCATGGCCGTGGGTTACGCTTGTCCTGTTTCGGCAAGCCGCTTGATGTTTATCAAGACTTCTTGCCGCAAGGATTGAAACTTCTTACGAATCATGAGCGCAATCATCATGCGGGCAAACTAATTCTGCGGCTCGAAGTAGGACGTATGGACGAGGTCAGTCCTCTGGGGGTCTACCGGCTTCAGCGCGAAGTCGAACCTAAAGTGTTTGAGCATCTGGAAACACCGAGAGAATCTTCGATCATGAGCCAACCCAACCGGTGCGGTTTTTCATATGCGACGCACCGTTCAACAACATGTCCACACTGCCCCTCAAGGTTTACGTCGCATCTTCGTACCGTTCCAAGAGACTCATGGTGACCATTGGTATGCTGTACCGCAGGCATCCACTGCGGAAGGAGTTGCGAGTGTCCAAGGATACCCCAGATGTGATCAGGAGCCACGTTGATGACGATCTCGTCTGCCCCTTGTACGACCCAGGTTTCAGAGTGTTCACTCATTTGATCCCTCCGTTTTTTCCCACTCGTTGAAGAACACCTCGACCAATTCCAATCACGCGTCTGCCGGGTCCTTGTTGCGGAACGATCATTCCACTCCCCGCAACGGTCCGATGAGAGGGAAGGGAAGGGACTGGCTGCCGATGAAGGACTAGTGACAAATCCAGCATTGCCACCTCCTTCCGCTCCCTGAAATAGGCCGGCTTGAACGTCTCACCGATGCCAGGCTATGCCCCTTCTATCGGAAGCCCGTTCATTCTCTACAAGGAAGAGGTAAAGCGAATGGCGTGACGGAGAAAGGTCTGGAGTGCGCGATCCGTCTTTAACCCGTCGGGGACCACATAGACATATCCCTTCATAGGGCGTCCGGTGAAATCCATTGGCCGCACATACGATCGTTTCAATGCCGATTGCGCTTGCTCAGCTCCAAGCCGCGCGACGAGATCGTGACCGAGCACACCACAGAACATTTTCCCCTTCAGCAAGAACGCCAGCCCACCAAACATCTTTCGCTCTGAAATCCCATCCTGTTTCTCCAGGAGTCGACGAACGCGCATGGCCAGATCCTGATCAAAGGCCATGTGCGTGCTCCCGTGGGGCAGGACCGTAAATCAGCCCAATCCCAACCCCGACAACTGTGAATTGAATGAGGTGAAAGGCAGTCTGCACCATCAGCCACGTGGACATGGAGGCGACGTGAATCTTCGCTGCGTTCGCCAGTGTCGAGACACTGAACATGAACAGACCCATCAGCAGCGCGAATTTGATCCCCTGGCCGATCGGGTGACCACCCTTGTTAAACGATGGGTAAAGATAGGCGATGATCAAGCCTTGAAGGAGCATGGAGGTAAATCCCAGCGGGATGATCGGCTCCTGCCGATTGTAGATCCCCAAGCTGTCATAGAGATCTTTAAACAGGATGAAATGCCATGTCATGCCCAAAACGAGCGTGATCGCTGCATAGACAAATGTGGCCAACAGAAATGTCCTCGTCATAAGCCCTCCTCTGTTGTGTGGAGCGAGAACGCCGTTGACAGATTACTTGTTAACTGCAAGTATTGGGAGGGTAGCACCATTACTTGTGTTTTGCAAGTATATGGTTGCGGTGGAGGCCATGCCTAAACCGTCATCCAAGAAGTGCCGACACACTGGATGTCCGATCGCGTTCACTCTCGATGTCCTCGGAGATCGGTGGACGTTGCTGATCATTCGCGATCTGATCTTTATGGGGAAACGGTACTATGGCGAGTTCTTGGACTCAGGCGAAGGTATTGCGACCAATGTGCTCGCCGATCGACTCAGTCGTCTTGAGTCTGAGGGGATTGTGTCCAAACGGGTCGATCCGAAGGATCAGAAGAAGTATCTCTATCAGCTGACGAACAAAGGGGAGGATCTGTTACCGGTGCTCCTTGAGGTAATTCTTTGGGGAGCCACGTATGACCCGAAGTCCGCAGCCCCCAAGGCCTTCATTGATCGGCTGAAGTCTGATCGATCAGCCGTGATACAAGAAACGCTTGCTCAGTTACGAGCCAAACAGCCCAAAGAGTCGAAGTAGTTCCGGTGTGACATGCCATTCGCAGCTAAAGAAACAGCAGAAGAACACGCTGCAGATCAGGGAGACAGTTTCTTGAGCACGATGTCTCCATAGTAGGCTTCTGCAAATTCGCCAGTGTTGTCAGTATCCGTCATGATGGCAATACCGGAAATCATCGGCGGCTCGTCTCCAAATGCCCGTTTGTAGTCGTCATAGACGTTGCGCTCTTCAGTCATCCAGGTATTGAGCTTGGTCGGCCCGCTTTCCACCACAATCATGTGCACTTGCTCGGTGTAGGGGTTGGGCACCGCCGTCCCCACCGGCGCCCGACTCTCCCAGATATAATTGAGGGCGCCGAGCGGTGGATAGCGCCCATAGATGAGTTTGGCCGCTTCGTATTTCGCCTTGCCAAAGAGGCCTACTTTCGCGCTGTCATATTGAAAGGTGACGTAGATGCGGGCTGGATAATCATCGCCCTCTTTCTTCGCCACATTGCCGGCGTTCAAGGTGTTCAACACTTTCCACTGCCATTGGAGGATGGGATATTCCTTCGGATCGATCAGAATTTCTTTCGTGTACCCCGACGAGGAGGCATGACTGGCGGCTTTGACGGCGACGCGCTCCCCATCGCGTACCAGGCTATAGGTCGTGTGTTGGGGAATTTTGGGAAAGGTGAGTGGTTTCCAGCCGTCCGGCCAGGGTCCACTCGGAGCAGTGGTCGAAAAGGGACCGACCTCTACGGTGGCGGAGGATCCGGCTTGTAGCCGGTTCGGATCGCCGAGGATCATCCCGACCACCACGAACGACGCGAGACCGACGAGCACGGAAGAAATAGACGGTGCCATAGGGTGAATCCTTTTCACGTGATGAAGTGAAACATCCTTGTTCACGGTACGCCACGCTATCGCCGCATCCAGGTAAACAATTTGATCAAGAGATCTTTGGTCCTCTGCGTGAAATGCGCTTTTCGCCAGAGATTGACGACTTTCTTGGTAACCTCAGCCTGTGTGGGATAAGGATGGATGGTCGCCGCGATTGTCTTGGCCCCTGCTCCTGCCTTCATGGCGACGGCAAATTCGCTGATCATGTCGCCGGCATGGCTGGCCACGATCGTCGCGCCAAGGATCGTATCGGTCCCCTTTTCGATGTGAATCCGCGCAAAGCCTTCGTCCTCTCCGTCCAGGATCGCCCGATCAACCTCGTCGAGCTTGTAGGTGTAGGTTTCGACTTCGATGCCTTTCTCTTTTGCATCCTGCTCGTACATCCCGACATGGGCGACTTCCGGTTCAGTGAACGTGCACCAGGGCATGACGAGCGAGTCGACACTGGCGTAGCCCAACCCAAACGGATGAGGAAACAACGCATTCTGGATGACGATCTGTGCCATGGCATCGGCTGCATGGGTAAACTTGTAGCGTGAACAGACATCGCCGGCCGCAAAGATCTTGGGGTTCGTCGTTTGCAATCGCGCGTTCACCGTGATCCCGTTCTTGTCATAGGCGACTCCCGCTGCTTGCAACCCAATCCCCTCCACGTTCGGTGTGCGTCCGACCCCGACAAGAATTTCGTCGACGGTCACATCGTACTGCTGGCCATGCGACCCGACCGTTAGGCGTTTGCCGCCCTCGGTCTTTCCGACCTGCAACTGTTTTCCACAACACAGCAGCTTCACTCCATCACGCACTATCTGGTGCTCGACAAGGTCCGCCGCGTCGCGGTCCTCGTTCGGCATGATGCCATGGGCCGCCTCGATCAAATAGACCTGACTTCCAAAGCGGGCGAACGACTGGGCCAGTTCGCATCCGATGGGACCGGCTCCGATCACACCGATTCGCTGTGGCAACTCAGTTAGAGAGAAGACGGTTTCGTTCGTGAGGTAGCCAGCTTCCTGCAGTCCGGGTGTTGGAGGAGCCGATGCTCGTGCGCCGGTGCAGACGGCGGCTTTCACAAACGTCAGGGTCCGATCACCCGCCGGTCCTTCGACTTGGATGGTATCGGGACCGGGAAAGCGCCCGCTGCCGATGTAGATGTCCACGCCGAGTGTGGTATAGCGATGAGCTGAATCGTTGTGACTGATCCGCGCGCGCAACTTTCTCATGCGCGCCATGACTGCGCCGAAGTCATATGTCACGCCGGCTGGGATATGCAGACCGAATTCCGTTGCTTTCCGGAGGTCGGCCCAGGCCCTGGCGGCTCGGATCACCCCTTTCGACGGCACACATCCCACATTCAGACAGTCTCCGCCCATGAGATGCTTTTCGATCAACGCAACTTTGGCCCCCAGGCTTGCCGCAACGACCGCTGTGATGAGTCCCGCCGTGCCGGCTCCAATGACCACCATGTTGTAGCGACCGGTCGGCTCTGGGTTGACCCAATCGGCAGGATGCACATTGGTGACGAGCTGCTGGTTGTACTCGTCATGGGGAAGAACCAACGACTGTCCATGCGCACTCATTGCAACGGTTTCTGAGACAGGCTTCATCATCGCGTAGCCCCATTTGTTATAAGTTATCGGTTGATCGATGACCTCTTCATGACGCCGGTTTGGTCGCAAACCTTTTATAGACGACCGGCACGAGGGCCAGCAGTCCCAAGAGGATAAAGGCGCCGATGACATTGGGCGATGCGATTTCCTTCAGTGAGTTGATGGTGCCGAGTTGGCGTCCCGCATAGGCATAGACGAAGGAACCAGGAATAATGCCGAGCGCGGTGGCTCCGATATAGGTTCCCGCGCTGACGCGAGTCAGCCCGGATACGAGGTTGACCACGAAGAACGGAAAGAGTGGAATTAGCCGGAGGGTCAGCAGGTAGCTGAACGCATTCTTGGCGAAGCCTTCTTGGAACGGTCTCAGCGAGTTCCCGAACTTCTGCTCCACGGTGTCCCGCAACACATACCGTGCGGTCAGAAACGCCAGGGTGGCGCCGGTTGTCGCCCCGAGATTGACGAACAGCGTACCAAGGACGGCACCGAACGCGAACCCTCCAGCCAACGTGAGAATGACCGCACCAGGCAGCGATAAGCCGGTGACGATCGCATAGGCGACAATGAAGATACCGACCGCTGCGACATAATTCGAGTCCGTAAATGCCAGCAGATGGTTCCGATTGTCTTTCAGGGCAGCTAACGATAAGAACCGTCCAAGATCAAAATAGAAGAACGCCCCGATGGCCAGTCCGATCACCAGAGCGATGATCACCTTGCCCGAAGGATGCGCCTTAGCGGGCGTAACGGGTAACGTGCCCTGATTCAAAGGGGGCATCGGATGGGGTGTGTCATTCTGAGGCTCGTCTACGCACTGTGTTTCCATGGACTGGACTCCCTTCGTGTGGCTGAGCGAAACCTGATGGAGGTTCTCCTGCACATCAGGCTTTCCGGAAGTATCACCTCTCAACATGACTTCACAATAACCGACGTGCCGTTGAGATTCTGTGAGCCAGTTCACAGTGTGATAGGTTGAGGACGGCCAGGAGAACAGCCCCATCACACGGCACGATGTCGTTGTTCTTTCGCACGAATGTGTCAGGTAGATGACAGACCCTTTTCGAACAGACGATGCCACCGAAGGACTGTGGCATCAAGAGATGTCTTGCCTTATGGTAGGTGAAATCATTAGACTTTCGGTCTGAACCGGCGGTAGAGCACATGGAACAGCCTTCCTCATCCACGAATAAGCTGTGGTACCTCAAGCACATTCGCTTGTTCGACGGGATCTCTTCGTCTGACATGCAAGAGATGGAGAAGATTACGCGTATGGAGGAAGTCAAGAAACGGCAGCCTCTCTATCTTCCCGGTGATCCGAGCAGCAGTGTGTATTTGCTGAAAAAGGGACGCGTCAAAATTGCCAACACGGCGCCAAACGGGAAAGAGGTCACGTTTGAAATCCTGGAGCCTGGCGAAGTCTTCGGTGAGTTGGAGGTGTTGGAAGATACCCCCCGCTCGACCTCAGCGGAGGCCCTTGATGACACACTGATTTGCGTGATCCCACGCAAAGACTTCGACCAGTATCTAGCGATGCGTCCGAACGTAACGGTGAAGTTGACCAAGCTTATCGGCCTACGGCTGAGAAAAATCCAGAGCCGCGTCGAAGACCTCGTCTTTCGGGATGTCCCGGCGCGTTTGGCCCATCTCCTATTAGAGTTGAGCAAGACCGATGGCGTGACAGACCAGCAGGGGATTCGCCTGAAGGCAAAGTTGACCCACCAAGAAATGGCGAACCTGATCGGCTGTAGCCGCGAAACCGTGAGCACCATCATCGGACAGTTTCGGGATCAAAGGCTCATCCAGATGGACGGACGAACGATCACCCTTCTGAAACCAGACACACTTTCTCGCCTCGCTTCCTGACCATTGTCTTCCGCCCTTCAGTCAGCCGGCTTCTTGCGGGCGATGGGATCAGACGCTGTTCCCATCACCTGCAAGGACCTAGACCCGTTGCCCAAGCCTAGGATTTCGGTTTCACAAGTTGAACCGAACGGGTCATGCCAAAGACAAAACTGGTTCCCTGCGCAAGGTTGTTGTTGGCATCCCGTGCCAAGGGAATTTGGGCCATAAAATACAATGAGGTCGCTTCCGTATATCGAGAGTTGAAGAGTTGTCCAATATCGAGTTGGAATCCTGGCGTATAGGCCAAGTAGGTCGATCCGGTATTCGGGACTCGTCGATCGAGGACGCGGGAGTCAATCACGATCGGTTCCTCCCCTGAAAACGGTGCGGCCGATTGCTCCAGATTGGCCGTGACGTTGTCGTGCGTGAGATAACGGAAGTTGAATTGCTGAGACAACACCAGCCAGGGGGTCGTGACCAGATTCACGCCGGCATTGAACTGATATTCGTCTCCAAACTGATACCCATCCCGATTGCGGAAGGTATGGCGATAGCTGGCGAAGGCGAACTGGCTCAACCGGTGGGGAATCAGCTCATAGGTTTGGTACATCGAACCGATGAGACCAACCTGGCCACGCCCCAGTTGCCCCGGGGATTCCAAAATCTGCCCTGAGCTGTCCCGTGCTTGGGTGTCTCCGGTCGGTAATTCCAGGCCGAACCCCATGACGATAGCGTGGCGAAGCGCCGGCAACACATTGTACTTGGCCGTGATCCGCACGTCGCCGAAGCCGTTATCTGAAAAGTTGACGGGCTCGCCGGCCTCCGTTGCCGACTCGCCGAGCCCATCGATGTGCAGATGCGTTCGCTTGAGATAGGGCACGGTCATTTGAAGAGCAAGCCGGTCCGTGAGGCCATAGTTCAAGTCGAGCGTATAGGTCTGGGTGATGGTTCGAATTTCCTGGTGGTGATCTAGAATCAACCGTTGCTGCGCCTGATCCGCCGCCGGAATAATCCCTGTGGCGCCGCTCAGCAACCGCATCGGAGTATAGTTGTAGATCCCACTCACCGTCAGCACGCCTTGTTGCGGGACCTGTTGCTGTGCTCCGATCACCACAAAGCAGCTCACGGCGCCACAGGAGGCCAGCGCCTCCGATCGGAGAAACACGGTGAGGAGTGCCAGGAAGAAAAGAAATGACACGTGTCGAGTCAATCGCATGGTACGAGCTCCTTCAATGGTCGGTTCGCGTCTTCCGCCGAAACGAAGACGTCCCGAGAGAATGACGAGAGCGCCCGCCCGTGATCCTCCCTGGGTGGACGTGCCAGGGGCACGGATACCAGTCCACGCGAGGTCGCACTCGGGCTGACGAACGATCTGTTGCTGAAACCGGTCAGGCCTCGGAGGGCGGTCCTCGGGTGAACGAGTGAGACGGTGGGACATTCCGCCTTGGGGGCGGATGGTTGCAGTCGAGAACCGCTGCCTCTGCAAGCTGAGCGCCGGCCAGGGAGAAGGAGGTATTCATGGCCTGACCGGCTGCACAGAACCAGGCACAGAGAGAATTCGAATGGCTGTTCGAGTGATGGTTCCCGTGCTCGAACTCGTGCACGATCAGGTGAGGGCCGACCAAGACGGTCGAGGCGAACAGCACCCCTGCCAGCACGATCATGAGAGGCAATCGGAATGGAGCGCACATAGACGGAGAGGTTCCTCAGTCAAAGAAGCCGTATCCACGATAAGGGCATCCATCGGCTTCTTGTCGTTTCTGGCGCCGTTCTACGAGAGATGGAAGAAAAGAACTGTGAGGTGGATTACAGTTTGCAACCAGCCCCAACCTATTAGCACCCCCATGCAAGAGCTGGGAAGGAGTGGCGCGGGTATTGTCTAGTGGAGCGAAGAGCTACGAGATTCCTTCTCCATTTCCTTGATCCCGTGTGAGTATCCGTCGTTCGGCCTCCAACCAATGCTCCACATCGTGTCCATGTTCACATCCGTGTTCACAAAAGAGCTGGTAGGCGAGAGCGCGGATGTCTTCTTGCGCTGCCTCACGGTTTGTCTCGGACGAGTTTCCTTTGTTGGCTTCTTTTTTCTTTTTGCTCATACACCCTCCTTCTTTGTGTAAGGTGGACCGAATGTTCCAGCTTACCCGTCCTTTTACCAGCCTTTTCAATCTGCTGGCTGTAAGGTACCTCACAATCATCGAGAGATTGCACCATGGTAGGGCCCAGGGGCTGAGGCGAGGCGGATGATAGAGAAGCGTGCCGAATCGATGGCTGTTGAGAGCAGGGCCTGCATTGCGGGGAAGTGGTGACGGCGGCGAGCACGGTCAGGATTGTTGGATAAAGCAGAAACCAAGACCACTGACACCCCTAGGTCAGTGGTCCCCCACAGGAATCGCATCGTGGGGCACCGTCTACAACAGGACATCCCGGCTGGCCGGGTGCAAGATGGACGTGAGCCGCCACCGGCATGTCGCCGCGCAGCAAACGAACCCAGCGCGCCGTGGGGTAGCGGAGCACCAGCTTCGGCAGGAGCAGCATCACCGTCACCATGGCCGTCCCCGACAGAATCATCAGCCACGCGCCTGAAATCACTTGACTGCCGGCATAGGTCAGCGCGAACGTCGGCGGAATCATCCCCACGAAAGTAACCAGGGCGAAGGTCCGGAGGGACATGTTCGTCAAGCCGGCGCCGTAACTGATCACGTCGAACGAGAAGAGCGGGACCAGCCGGGCCAGCAGAACAAAGATCGCCAGATGGCGGTCCGAACATCGTTCGCAAAATACAACATTGGTCCGCAGCAGTTTGGTGAGGATCTCCTGCCCCAACGTGCGTCCGATGAGAAAGCTCGCAATCGCGCCGATCTCTGCACCGATGACGGAGTAGGTTGTTCCCAGTATCGTTCCGAAAGTGGCGCCAGCAGCGATAACCAGGGGGAGATCGGGAAGCGGGCTGATGACAACAGAGGTCGTCATCAGCGCCATGAACAAGAGCGGTCCGAAGGGGCCGGCTGTGCGTAGCTGGTCGGCTACTTGCTCAGGCTTCAGCAGTTCTCCGAGATCAAGCCAGGATGCCACCGCGTAGATGCCGACCAGGACGGCGAGAAGTGCTCCGAGTTTCAGCCAACCGGTTCTTGTGGCCGCCATGCGGTCTCCCCTTCCGTCAAAAGAGCCCAGGTGTGAAGAATGAAAGCCCGACATAGGGCAGCACTCCGTTGATCCCGGTATTTCGGTCACCGAGATTCGAATTAGAGATATGGTGCAACCGCACGCCCATGGTCCAGGTGATCCGGTCCGTCACAAAATAATGCACCCCCGGGCCGGTCTCCAAGATGAACTCGAACTGTGTGCTCTGTTCAGGAATCCGCGGCGCCAAATTGGTCCAGATCATGCCCGCGCCGACATCCCAGAACGGCACCCATCGCCCAAACGACAGAAAATTGTATTTCAGGAGGAACGACCCTCCTGCCGCTTCCGCCGCAAACGGTTCGGTAAAGCGTGCGAACACGGGTTGAACTAAGAATTCGACGTTGCCTTGCCACCAGCCGGTTCCCAGGGGATCGGTCAAGACCACCCCGAGACGCGGCATCACAAAGACGGCGCTCCGGTTCGCGGAGGGGCCGTTTCCAACGACGGTCGTGCCCTGCGCATAGCCCAGCGCCCCGCCGATTTCTACCGTGCCTTTGGTCATCACATCGTGCGCTTCGAAGGAAGATTGCGCGCTCGCTACACGGCTCTCGACACCGCATGTAACGACGACGAATGTCACTATGGATAACAAGACGCCGATTTGTCGACGCCGCTCATGTCTCAGCATTATTACGCTCCTTGCGCAGCCACAACGTAGCTCCACCCATACAACAGGGTCTTCATTCGCATGGCCATTCACGCCTACTTTTTATCCCTCATTGGATGATGGCATGGTACGGCACATTCATGTCGCAGGTCTGTGATGTGTCTTACAGAGCAGGTGTGGTCAGGATTGAGCCGAGTCCGGCACGGGCGGGCATGACCGGCAGATCAACGGAACCCAAAAACCCTTTGCGAACGGATTGACATAGGACCATCCCAGACGACGATACGTCTGCTCTGGAATGCCGATGTCAGCTAGGAAGAGCTGTCCAGTTCGTTCAGGCAGCAGACCGGTCTTGGGGAGAGCCAGCGTCATGGTCCAATGGGGCTGGATACAGTCTCCAGGCCTGTGACCGGTTGTAGCGTCCAATCCCGACGGCACGTCGAGCGCCAGAATCGGCATGCCCGTGCCGTTCGACCACCGAATCAAGTCAGCGACCGGACTTCTTGGGGCGGAACGGAGTCCGTATCTGATCAGGCCGTCGAGGATCAGATCGACCGGTTCCGCGCTCAAGGAGGCGTCGTCGATTTCTCTGCCCTGTGTGGACCGGAAGATTGTTCGTTGAAATGCCGGAACATCTTCAAGGCGGTCAGGCTCAGCGAGGCAGAGTCTGACGTTGATACCGTGATTGGCCAGGTGGCGAGCGGCGCAGATTCCTCCTCCGCCATTGCCTCCACTCCCAGTCAGCACGACGATGCGCGATGGCGAGCAGCGCCAGGTTGCGCCCGGCGTTCTCCATCATTTGAAACAGGTTGGGTCCGGTCGCTTCGCTGGCGAGGCGGTCCCCTTCCCGCATCTGCTCCGCCGTCACCGCGGGAACTTCGACTCCCGTGTCCGTGAAGAATCGCATGGTGTTCGTTGTGACCGTCATTCTGTATAGACCAGCAGCTGCGCGCCGATGATCAGGATGAAGATTCCCCAAGCTCGTGTCATTCAGAGACCGCCGTTTCCGCAGAGATTGTCTGTCGCGTCTCTAGGAGATGCATAATGGCAACAGCACCCCTCAGTAGCCCTCCGTTCCAACGACGAACGAGCCGAAGATAATTCACATCCCCATAGCTAGGATCCAGGCGAATCGCCTGGCGGTAGTTTTGGAGTCCCTTGTCGACGGAGCCAGAGGAGAAGCATCCTAGCCCCAGGCCAGCCCAGGCACTGGCAATGGAAGCATCCTGGCTCACTGCGGTCTGCCATTGCACGATGGCAGACTCCAATTCCCCATGTTCGAACAAGGCGAACCCGAGATTGCTCTTGGCTACGGCATTGTTCGGGCTCAAACGGACGGCGGTGGAGAACTCCCCAATAGCACCAACGTAATTCCCTTGGACATACAGGACCATCCCAAAATAATTATGTGGGGTAGGGCTTTTCGGATCGAGTCGAATCGCCGTTCGAAGCTCCTCGGAGGCTTTGGGGAGATCTCCCAGCAAAAACAGCAGCGCCCCCAGTTTGTTATGTAAGTTGGCTACTTCGTGTGGGCTGTAGATGACGTTTGTCTCCCCACGCTGAGTCACGAGTTGGTCGGGGCTTGATATGTCCAAGCGGGTTGCACACCCGACACTGATCAGAGACAGTCCCGCAAACGCCGATGCAACAATGTGAAGTTTCATCATATCGAACTCCTGTCGGTCACCTGCCTGAACTAAGCCAGATTTCTTCGAGTTGCTAAATAATCCCGGATTCCGCAGTGGAAACAATGACTTTTGTTCTGTGCCGTTTCGACCAGCAGAAATCTGTTCTGCACTCCCGTTTCAAGATTTCTCACTCCGTTCACATGACAAAGGACATAATGGCTGATCGTCTGATTGATACACGGGGTGATCGCTGGTGTCTGCTCCGGACGTCGTTTGAGCAGTGTCCCTAACCCGCATAGTAAGAAGTGAATACCTGTGTGTCCGGATGAAACGCGTACCATGCGAACCAGAAGGCCATCACGGAGAGGATTGGCTTCCCCTGTTCGTCGACCACCGAGGCGCTGCGAGACGCTGCGTTGTAACGTACGGTCACTCGCTGTCCGTTCACCTGGTCGGCCACGGGTGACGACACCTTGTTCAGTTCCAGAAAGGGATAGGCTTTAGTGACGCCATCAATCTCGAGACCGACCACCCATTCCTTGGGGTGGTAGCGGGAATCGACATGGGTAATGTCGAAAAACAGCTCGGAGCTTTCGCCATACCCTGCGTAAGGATCGCGATCGTAGTTGTGGAACGACCCGGTTCGTGCCGAGAGGACGACGGTAGAGGGATGAGCGGTGCGCCAGTCCCTCCAGATCGTATGTTCTATGAACATCGGCCTGAGCTTCTCTCCCGTCAGCGGTCCGGAAACGGCATGCATGCCGACTTGCGACCAGAGGCTCTCCGTCTGATGGTCGTACATGAGCAGATCGCTTTGATAGAGCAGGCCGGAGACGCCGAAGGTATGTCTCCGTCCCTGCACCTCAGCCTCGAAGGCCATGCCGGTGCCACAGAGGGGGCAATAGGTAACGACGACGGCCTTCCCCCCGATCATGTCGTTGACGATTTCATGCCAATTGAGGATTTTTATCGGATACGCCTTGGCCTCCGAGCCTGCTGTGAGTCCGAGCACTCGGTCGTCGTCACGGAGAAATGTGGAATCTGAGCCCGAGATGAACTTAGGAGTCAGGATGGCCGGTATGCCGTCCTTCCCAGGCCCCCCGTCAACGAACTGGTCCAGTGGAACGCTGTGGCGTGACAGATCAAAGGTGGTGGTCGGGATCTTTCTGAATCCCAGCCAGGCCATGAGGATCAACAGGGCACCACCTGCGAGAAGCAGCACCCAGCGCCACTGCGGAGAGGTGAGACGGTGCCACCAGGTCGTGTTCACGGGCGACGCGAAAGTCATAAGTGCACTGCGATCTGCCAGCTGAATACGTGGCTCATATCGGTCGTCTCAGAGCAGGAGAAGTGAGCACGGTCATCGTTCCCGATAGTATCGTTGCAGGGGTGTTGTGAAGAGGCACACGGTCGGACAGATATCGGTCAAAGGTTTGAACAATTCGAATCGTCGACACAATGGCCTCGCATCTCCGAGGGCCCACAGCACTCAGACAGAAGGCATGTGGTAGTGCGGCGATCTGGTATAGTCCACTCGCATTTGTGGTGATGGCCAATGCCACGATTCGCCTGGTTCGAGCATCGAGGACATCAAGGTCGACGTCGTCCCTGAATAGTTCCCAGGCCGCCTCGAGATAGGCTGGTCTCGCCTGAAGCGCGGCAAACAAGTCGGGAACAAACGAAATGCCGAAGGTCTCGGTAATGTCTACGAGGACTGTCTCAGCGGCCAGGCGGCGGGATCGTTCAGCACCGCATTCAGCTCGCTCAGCGTGTTCGGTCGTTGTGCTGTGTTGTACCATAGCCTTCGCCACATGAAGGGGTACACCGGTCATCGCAAACCTTTTACTGGTCTAGCTGAGTCCACTCCCCTACTTTTCGGAGTAACCACTCTTTCTTCGGCACACCTGTTGCCACGGTCTGGCCATTGATGACGACGACTGGCAGGACCGAAAAGCCCAGTCTTTCAATGTCTTTCTCCGCTAGCTGATGAACCGTCACGGCCCATGTTGGATACTGTTCAAGGACGTCCGTCGCAAGTGATAGGATTGATTGCTCTGACAAGCATCTGTCGTGGAAATAGAAGTCAACTCGCCGCATGTGCACAGCATAGATTGGTCGGTCCAAATGAATCTGTAAGCTGGGTTACAGGACGGGAAGGATCAATAAGACTCTCAACAATGAGGGCAGCCATGCGCATGAGATATCTCCCAGTCGGGTTGTCGGTAGAAGGGCATCTGCGCACGCCACTCCCCTTTCGACTTCCTTTCAATGGATGCAACCGTAGGAATGGAAGTTCGTGCCCCCTGATCGTTTCAGCCTGGTATAACCGGAACAACGTGGCCTTGATCGAAACCACCATGTCCGGCGACAGCTTCCTTGGGGGTTGTCTTTAACAAATGATTCAGCCTTCGGTGTCCGAACCCGCTTAAGCTGTAGGGTGTAGCGCATCACTGCTCACGGTAAGGAGTCACGAGCGAGAATTAATTTTGTACAAGTAGGTATGTTTCATCTGCAACTGTACGGGCGGGGACGTCACCGGTGTGATAGAGACTCTCGTATTGAGTTCACCATCTCAGTCGGTAATGGTCGTGTCGGCTTGAAGGATCATGGAGAATTCCGGGATCTCCGAGAGTGAAAGGACCGTCTGGGGATACGATGACGCGCGGAGCCCCGTCAGATTTGCGTCACCGCATCTTCCGTCCCCTCGAGCAACTTCTGCACTTCCACCACATACATCTCTGTGGTGGCGTCATGCTGATGCTGCATCATCTTCTGAACCCACGTCGGATTCGCCTCGTTGAGCAGCGCAAAGGTGGGCGTCGAAAGGCGCAAACTCTGCACGACGATGCCCAGCTTCTTGACGCCCGCCAAGAGCAGACGTTCGGTCATGATCCAGTTGATGGAGCGAGTACTGGGGTTCTCACACGACGGGTACAGCCGAGATCTTCAACTCTGTGTCGCGCCAGCGGGTTCGACAAGGCGTCAAGAGCTAGCCCTGACTGAGTTGCTTGACTTGTCGGGCTCGTTTGTTTTCCAGCTCCTTCGTCAGTTTCAAAATATGCTCCCGAAGCTCCGTGATGGATTGGGATGCTGTACAGGCCTGCTGGATCTGGCGCATGGTCGCAAGCTCTTCCCGAATAATGGAATCGACGAGTTTGTGAACGGTCTCGGTGGGGCTGAGCGGAGGGGTTTCGTTCTCGCGTTGGAGGAGTTCTGTAAAAATCGCTTGTTGCTCGTCCTCGGTCAACGTTGGAACGGTTGTGATGAAAAATTCGTCGATTGCGGCATCGTTTGTGGGGTCGATGCCATATTTGCGGGCGATATCGGCAAAGACGTACATGGATGTCGGCATGAGAAAGTCTACCTCTCTAGCGCCATGAGGTCAACGACTGAGAAAACGAGAGGGCCCCAGCCTCGTCAAAATAGAAATACCCTTTGGCACCGCGACCTTGGAGAATTGTGCGCATGAGCGTCGGGGGGAGGGACCCGTCAGGCAGTGCTGTCATACCGTACTGCGAGTAAAGGGAGAGCAGCTTGACACCTCCTTTGGGGTCTGCATGGAGGCCCATTCTGCCGTGATACCCACCCTGTACTGACTCCTGAATCGTGAGGTCCAGCGCGATTTTGCCGATCTCGTGTGGCTCGATCGAGGTTGGTTGGCCAAAGTGGTTGGTGAGATGGTGTGCGAGGATCTTGCCCGGGGCGCTTGCGCAATACCAAAGGTAGGAGGCGTTTTGCTGATTGCCTCCGAGGTACACGTAGTGGCGGACAGCATAGGTGAGCCCACATACGATCGGCTGACCTTGAGAATCGCGGACCGATCTGAACGTGACTGCAAAGCCAGCCGGGGCTTGATGCCGAAATAGCACGCCGTTGAGGCCAGACATGATGCGCTTCCATCGCCATCCACGGTCAGCTCGTTGGGGCATCTGATTAATAATGGGTTGAACGTTTGCATCCCACCACGTCAGGTGGGTGTCGTTGGCGGATGGAATGGACTGAATACTCACATCGATTGTCCCGTTCGCAGGCTGTGAGAGGGGTATCCGTATGATCGGGAGTGTCGAGGGGGGCATGATGGTGCTTATGCGGGATGTTGTGTCATGTCCGCTCGATAAGGCGCTTGCTGTGTGAGGAACACATGTAATTGTGTAGCTTGCTGAGATCTTCTTGTCAATGCCGCCAGCCCTGGGGCCGATCAAGTGGGCCCAGATCGCTTCCTCCGTTTTGTTGTTCAAGTCTTGTCACGAAGCCTCCGCGGGCGCTCTGGCATCGTCAGTCTGATCAAGGACCGATGTGCCCGTTCTTGCTTAGATCTGCGTGACCGCCTCCTCCGCCCCTTCCAACAACCGCTGCACTTCTTCGACATAAATCTCGGTGGTCGCATAGTGCTGGTGCCGCATCATCTTCTGGACCCGCGTGGGATTCGCGTCATTGAGGAGGGCAAAGGTGGGGGTGGAGTGCCGCAGACTATGGACGACGATGCCGGGCTTCTTCACTCCGGCCAAGAGCAAACCCTCTGTGATAATCCGACGAATGGCGCGGGTCGAGAGCGGCTGCCCGGCTGGCGTCACGATGTTCCCGCCGCGATCGACACAGGCCGTGGTCGCAAAGAGCGGATCCGATCCCTGCGGCGGTCCAGGTCTGAGTGCGAGATACGTCTGGATGCGGTCGTACACCTCCTTGAGCACCTGCACGGACTCATCGGCGGATGGCCGCCCCTTTCCATGCACCCACAATTTCCATTTGTCGCCCGGCACATGTTCTTGGAGATGGTCAATCCGCGCCCGGCTGACTTCAATCGTCCGCAGGCCCGTCTTCAGCATCAAATAGGCCATCGCGACGTTGCGGGCCCGTTGCAGCTCCGATTTCCGTGGATCGGATTCGAGCGCGGCGAGTAACGCCTTGGCATCCGCCACCGGCAAATGCCGCCGCGTGTGCTGCCGACTGCACGGCCAGCCTTGGACGAAGTCGGCCGGATTGACCAAGCCGGGGTGGAGCGGCACGAGCCAGTGCAGAAACTGGCGGACGGCCGTCAGATACCCGTTCTTCGTGCGCGGATTCGGAAACCGTCGATCCAGGGAGACGCGATAGGCGTCGAGGCACGCGCGATCGAGGCGCCGCAGAACGCTCTGCTGCTCCAGCCACGCGATGAATGCCCGACCCCGTTTCAGATAGGTGCGGGCTGTGGTCGCAGAGGGTTTCTGCGCCGCGAGTTGTCGCGCAAATTCGTCGAGGTAGACCCGTAAACCAATCAGCGTGGATGACGACAACTGGAGACAGACGGGCGGGAGTTCGCGCCCGGCCCGTCGGAGCCCCGTCGTGGCGAGCGGGACCAACGCATCCGGCTGACGTAGCTGTGGGAGCCCCGTCTCAGGCAGGGCCGACACCAGATCCATCGACTGACACTCCTTATACTAGGTGATCGATCAGACCGGGTCGGCAATCCGACGCCTGGGTCCGCCTCGTCCCTCCCTCGCCCTCTATATAATGGGAGTGGTCCGATTGGGGCGGCCCCAGCGACCCCCCAGGAGTCGATTGTCTGCCGACCCCATTTCACCCATCTCTGACCCGTCCGTGCCCACCCTACCCCAGCCGATCCGAAAAGACAAGGTATCCGAGAAGGACACAATCCCGGATGCTAAGAGCGCGTCCGACTCCAGGTCCACGGCCTTTGTCCTAGAATTCCAACCATTGACACTATACTAGGACAAAGTGTATAGGATGCTTCGCGCGGCCTTTCACGTGATGATTCAAGACGATCGCGTCCGATTATCGGAGCGCGCACGGCGTGGTTGAGAGCGGTGGATCCTGGAATTAGCACCGCAGCCTGGCCACGGTCGTCACGATGTACGGATGGCTGCCCGACTCAGACCGCTCGCATTCGGCACCCTCTCCGCGTGTAGCGAGGAGCCTGACCGGACATGCACCCTCGGAATGGTAAGACGATGATCGACGCCCCGACCCAACACATCAGTGAACGCATCTCAGACGAGGACCTGCGGGCGGCCTGTGAGACGCCCCTTGCCTATCTGGCCATTCTGCATCGGTATCTCGATGGCGGATTATCGGCCTTGGGGGCGCCGGCGCAGCTGATTTTCCTCCACCTCATGAAGGAGACGCTCGCACGCGGCCGCCGCACCGTGCGGATCACGATTCGGACGTTGGTGGAGAAGACGGGCTTGAGCAAGGAGACGGTCACGGCGGCGCTGCGGACGCTGGCGAATCCCAAGGTGGATCTGATCAATGTCGTCTCGCGTGGAGGCCCGCACACGCCCGCGCAGTATGAAGTCCGGTGGTATACGTATCGGAAGACCTTCCCAGGGTCGGTGCCGGTGCGTACACGGCTGCGTGTTGCGGGCAGTACCGGCTCACTCGAAAACCGCTTGAAGGAGTTGACGCCGGAGGAACGCGAGAAACTGGAACTGTCCTATCTGTCCCTGCCCCCCAAGGAACGGCAGGAACTCGAGGAGCGCGTCATCAGCCGATTACAGGAGCTGGGGCTCACGGTCGAGAAACACCTCTTTCATCAGCTGGTGCTCTTCGAAGTCATGCGGTCCTGCATGTACCATTATATGAAGAAACACCATCCGAATGCGTTCTCGTTTCATCCGGTCGTCTGAGCGCGACGCCAGCCCCTTCGCCACTCCACGCCTGTCTCCTCTGTGTCGCAATCGTCATTCCCCTGCGAACTCCCCGGCACATGCTTCGTTCTCCGCCGAGGATGCACGACCATGTCCCACAGTTGCGCGCGCGCAACTGTGAATCATTTCCCACTTCTTCAGAAACGATGGCGATCTTCGCGTCATCGCTCGTAACCGACAAGTGCCGCGCTATGAATATGCCGCATGGGTTATCGCTCGACAAAGATGCAAGCTGCCATCGACTTCTCTTCCGTTGTTCAATACATTCAATCTTTCACAGTTGCGCGCGCGTAACTCTTCTTCCCATTCCATTGGCGATCTCGTCGGCTGCTATGAATGATGAAAAGCGTTGAAAGCTTCTCTCACGATAGTGCAATGTTTGTTCAGAAAGTATGATTTATAGAATCTTTCTCAGTTGCGCCCGCGCAACTGCTCCGGCGTGTTAGCCCTAGAGTTCCCTCGACCGCGCGTGGGACGCCTGGGCTAGATGGTGACGACCTGCCTTAACGACTGTCGTGGGAATGGGAGGAGGGTATGACGAGTTGCGCGCGCGCAACTGAGAAATGTTTTTCTCGTGATATCTACGATAGGGCAAGTCTAGCGTCATGCCGATCATATGACTGCATGTTCGACAAACACTGGGCCTATCTTAGACTTGGGTGTTGCAATTATCGCCTCACACGTATATCTTCCCGGTCTAATTGTGGTCATCGCTTGGAGGGCATACTAGATGAAGACTATTTCTGTCATCAATCAGAAAGGTGGAGTCGGAAAAACCACGACGGTTGTTAACATGGCGGCGGCGTTGGCCCGCCTGGGACATCCTGTGTTGGTCATCGATCTTGATCCGCAAGCCAATGCTTCGACGACATTGGGAAAGATGGATCCTTACGAAGTAAAATTCACATCCGCGAATCTCTTATTAGACAAAGCCAGCACGGTGGCCGCGCCGTGGCATGAGACCATCGAAGAAGACGTGCGACTGATCTATGGGCATGTCGGGTTGACCCGCGTGGATCGTGAACTCCAGAAGATTCATATGCTGACCCCTGGGTCCGCCCTGAAACGTCGCTTGAGTCAATTGGCGATCGGTCCAGATGAGATCGTCTTGATCGATTGTGCGCCGAGTCTGTCGTTCCTGACAGTCAATGCGTTGGTGGCGTCCGACCATTTCATCGTGCCGATGGAAAGCGGCTCGAAATACAGTCTCGACGGGTACGCGGATTTGGAAGAAGTAATCAAGGACGTGTCGCAAGACGAAGTGAACCCGCATCTGTCATGTTTGGGAGTATTGATTACCAAGCACGATGGCCGAAAAAACGTGTGTAAGGCCATGAGGAACGCGATTGAAAAGCGGTTTGGGCCGTTGGTGTTTCACACGGCGATCGCCTCGTCGGCGCGGATTCAGGATGCCGAGGTCATGAAGAAGACGATCTTTCAATCGGATCGTCAGAGTACCGGGGCGCGGGATTATATGCAGTTTGGGCGGGAAGTGCTGGAGCGGCTGCATTTGAAACCCTTGCGAGAGTTTGCCGATGAACTGGTGGCGAGTGAGGCGTAGCCATGACGCACCCAAAGAAAGAGACGAAAACAAAGAAACCCTCGCCACATTTGGCCGAGCTTGAACAGGGATTTGATCGTCAAGCCCGGCGTTTTTCAACCTGGGATATGTTGGGAGTGCCTCCTCAGGATCCGGGGACCGCTGGGCCTCCGGCTTCAGCGGTAGAAGACTCCGGCACGAAGGACGTGGAGCGGCGCGCGGTAGTTGCGGAATCGTTAGGGATTGCGCCGGCGCCGGTCCCAGCTGAGAGCGCCCTGCCCGGCCGGGTTGCCGAGCAGGTCTATGAGATTCCGCTCGATCGGTTGGTCCCGAGTCCGGATCAGCCTCGACAGGTCGTTGATCCAGAAGCGGATCAAGAGTTGTTGGAGTCCATTCGCCAGCATGGGGTGTTGAATCCCATTCAAGTACGTCAGGTGGGGGAGAAATTTGAAGTGATTGCTGGGGAACGGCGGTGGCGCGCAACGCAGTTGTTGGGCCATGGAACGATACCGGCGCTGGTGCGGGAGACGTCAACCGGTCAAGCGGCGGCGCAGGCGTTGATTGACAATCTGGTTCGGAAGGACTTGTCTCCTCTCGAAGAAGCGCGCGCCTTTCAGGCGCTGCTTCAGCGCCACGGCTATCAGCAGATTCAACTAGCGGAGAAAGTCGGCTGTCATAAGACCCGGATCTCGCGGGCATTGAGTTTGCTCAAACTTCCGCCCCCTGTCCTCGACATTCTGTTTGCTCCCGGCAGTGATATGACCTCGCGTCATGCGGAGGCCTTGCTGCCGTTGATGGATCAGCCGGCAAAGATGGAGCGGATTGCCCGGCAGGCCGTGAAAGACCGCTGGGCGAGTGAGAAAATACGGCAAGAGGTTCACCGCCGGCCGCGGTTTAATCAAGGGGCACAATGTATCCGGGTGACGCTGCGCGGGGAGAATGGCAGTAAAGGGGTGGTGGCTGCGATTCGCTGGTCCCCGAATCAACAAGATAAGGTGGAGAGTGTCCGGGATGGGATTCAGCAAATTCTGGAGGTTCTGGATCGGTTTGGGCGTGTGGCTGACGCGGGTAGCCATGAATAGACCATGGTAGATCTGTGACGGTGGTAGAAAGTTTCAATCAATTCCCGTGGTGGAAAGGTTTCAATGAATTCCCGTTGTATCTCGGCTACCCCTCTTCTGTATCTCACAAGATACATCGTGGAATTTTCATCGAATTTTCTTCTCTAGGGAGTGGGAGGGCAGGTCCCACCCCTGGTAATGGTAGAGCCAGAGGAGGTTATCCACAGGGCCATGGGAATTCATTGAAGGTTGGACGGGAAGCTGGTGAATGAGGCGGGAAGTCATTGAAGGTTTTTCCGGTTTGATCGGGAAGTCATTGAAGATCTGAACGGGAAGGGATTGAAGGGACGGGAAGTCATTGAACTTCACGGATGTAGAGTGAACATCTTGAAATTAGGCCTTTTCTGCTCGGTCAATCGAGGATGAAGTTGTCCCTTTCTACGTTATGAATAACGAAAGAGAAGAAAGAACGTTACGCGCTATGGACGCTGAGTCGCAAAAGTCTCTGACAGAGAATGCGCGCGAAATACTCTCCTACGGGAGACTCGTCCCTTCATTTGGACACGCAACCTCTCAGTATCTCTTGCGGGAACGGATTCTGGGATCGCTGCATTTCTGGTCCGCGAATACGTCCTCTCGCCGTTCTCAAAAATCGGTCCATGAAAAGGAAATGGTTCGGTATCTCTGGCGGGATGGGACGATTCGCAAAATGACCTTGGTCGCGTATGCGTCGGGAGACTTAGGCTTTCCCACCGCCGTGGATTTTGAGTTGTTCTTGGGGTTAGAGGGTCTGCTGTTAGATCGGATCAAGAAGTCCCGTACGTTAGATCCGGTGGTTCGATTTCAGGGGCACGAGGTCCTGGAGCGGGCGGGGAAGGAAAAAGGGGGGCGGGAATATCAGGAACTGAATCGGTGTTTGATGCGGCTTGCTGGCTTGATGATCGGCGTGGGATCGGGCAAGACACGGAAAACCGGCGAGGTTTCGATGAAGTCCCCTCGGTCGTCCTTTATGAGAATTCTTCGGAACGTCACCTTGCCCGGGACCGCGACGGGGAAGGGACTGCTCCTCGACGGCTATGAGATACATTTGGATGATTGGTACTGCGAGAGTCTGTTGGCGGGGAATTGTTTTGTGGTCGATCATCACCTGCTTCAAGATGTGAAGGGCCATATCACGAAGGTCTTGCATCAGTTGCTGTCGCATCTCTTTTATCTGGGCGGTGGATCCGCGATGCAAAGTTATTCGGAGTTGGTGGAGGGGTTTGAGCTGACTCGATATACCGCGATTTCCCAAGTCCGTCAGCAATTGGGGCCGGCGCATGAGGAATTGATGGCCCGTCAGTTTCTGAGTTCATGGGATCTCGTGCCAGTCCAGGGGAGCAAGCCTCGGGAATATATGTTGATGTGGGAAGCCGGACCGGCGTGGCGGGAGGCGGAGCAGCAACTAGAGGAACGGCGGGCCTATTATGGCGTCGGGGATGATCGGCCAGCGATGAAAATGCTCGAAGATACGAGCGATCCGATGGTGTTGATCGCCGATTCGCAGATTGAGAACCGGAGCGCGGAGGAGACGGCGGCCTCGGCCGCCAAACTGTTAGACTTGATCTTGGAGTTTTCGGGACGTCGCAAAGATCCGCATATCTGGGTGAAAACCTGGCAACGTGCGATCAATTCGGTGCCACATGTCATGATTTGGCGACGGTTCCATGAGGTCAAGGAGCGTGTCGCCCGTGGCGAGCGGATCAACCCAGGCAGTTATCTCTATGACCTCGTGAAACGTGATGCGGCCACGTTGAAAGTGCCCTGGGCCGTAGCGGCGGTGGATCGGAGTGGCTCCGAACCGAAATCTGAGGGTTAGCGCACGCTCGTGCCAGGCTGGGGAACATAGAAGGAAAGGGCTGGGCTCGTCTCGGCGGACGCGTCAGGGTCGACATCGATGACGGAGTGTTAGACACTGTCTTTCTTCTGAACGTGTTGCGCGGCGGTGAATGAGGGCCCATGAGAGGCGTAGTAATTCTCGATGGCCTGAGCCCTGGTCTTGGCGCGCAGTTTGATCAGCAAGCGTTCAACATGAAAGCGGACGGTGCGTTCGCTAATGCCGAGCCTGGTCGCAATCGCTCGTGTTTCATGTCCCGCCTTGATCCCTTCCAATACTTCCCGTTCGCGCGCTGAGAGTTGAGGGCGGTTGAGGAGAGGCGGACAGATGCGCAGTAACGCGGCGGCAAGTTCGCTATTGATATAGTCGATCACGTCGCAATAGCGCAGATTATCCTTGTGCAATCCGCCAGCGTAGGCGATGAATGCACCGGTCTGGTGTCGCCGATCAATCCTGCCTCCAATCGCGCCCGCCGTAATGTCATAGGCTCGGGCTTCTTCCATTACTTCTTCGGTTTTGGGCCCCATCCGTTTGCGGATGGTATGTTCCCACGCAAACGTCTGTTGGGTGCTCGACCAGCGTTGCATGACCGGATCATAGCGGTGGTATCCCTGCTGCTGATAGGTCGTGAGCCACGCGGTGGGATAGGAGACATTGATGATGTGAAAGGGTGCATGGTCATGGGGGGTGGCCATGGCGGGAAGTGAGAGGGTGGCCGCCACGATTTTGTTACAGGGGAGGAGCGTCTGCTTGAGTTGCAGGATATGTCGAATGTCCTGTTCCGTCTGGGCATGGAAGAGGTGGTGCATGATCTCGAGGATCTGGGTCATCTCACGCGCGGAGAAATCGCGAAACACGTGCAGGGGGAATGGGTGATGTGGATCAGCCATGTGCAAAGCCGCTCCTGGGGCTGATTTGCCGACTGTAGGGGGTGTGGAGGCAATCTGATATTCTTCACAAGAAGGGTGTTCCCCCCCATCGAGGCTACTTGTTCTTGGCGTGCCGCTGAGCGAGTTGCTCTTCTGTCACGTCCTGTAGGTCGAAAGGGGAGGGCACGCGTGGTGGGTAGAAATATGAGGGGTAGATGGTGCTCCTACTCAAACAGCGTGACCTCTTTAGTTGTTTACCAAGGAACGTGTTCAGATGCCAGCCTCCGGGCTCGCGCGGTGCGGGGCCTGCCGCAGGCGATGGGCTATGGCTGTGCAGGGAGAGGAGGCAGGCCGCTGGTGTCTGTCGGCATGGGGGGTGTGGCGGGAGGGGCACCCTCGGATACTGGCGTGCGGTCAACAAACGCCGTCGCGCCCAATGTGCTCGACCGGACATTTACGGCCGCGTCGGCCAACCGCAAATGGGTCGCTGACTTCACCTATCTCTGGACCGCCGAAGGCTGGCTCTACGTCGCGGCGGTGGTGGATCTCTTCTCACGACGGGTCGTCGGCTGGTCGATGCAGGCGACGATGACCACGCAACTGGTCACCGATGCTCTGGTGATGGCGATCTGGCGGCGAGGCAAGCCCGAGGCGGTGTTGCATCACTCTGATCGAGGCAGTCAGGGCGAATTCAACCGGTCGACGCAACACTGGGTTGTCCGGCGAATTGTAGGTACTTGTTTAGGGCTTCGGCTGGTGTCTTCCAACCAAGCGTCTTCCGCGGTCTGGTGTTGAGCGTGTGGGCTACGGCCTGGATTTCTTGGTCACTCCAACGAGACAGGTCGGTGCCCTTGGGGAAGTATTGGCGCAGAAGTCCGTTCGTGTTCTCGTTTGTGCCGCGCTGCCATGGACTATGAGGATCAGTAAAGAAGACCTTCACTCCTGCCTCAACGGTAAACCGGGCGTGATCGGATAGTTCTTTGCCACGATCCCAAGTCAATGATTGCCACAGCTGGGCAGGCAGGGTTGTCACCGTTCTCTTGAGCGCATTGGCCATGGTGATGGCTCCGTAGCCAGCCAGCGCGGGGCCGTTCTTCGTGCGGGGGATCAGCCCATAGCCCTTCTCGCGAGGCAGGTGAACCAGCATGGTGAAGCGGCTTGATCGCTCCACCAGCGTCCCAATCGCAGACCGGTTCAGGCCGATGATTAGGTCCCCCTCCCAATGCCCGGGCACGGCGCGGTCTTGTGCCTCTGCAGGACGGCTGGAGATCATGACCTCCTCGCTGACGTGCGCCCACGCCTTGGCCTGTGCTCTGGCCCGTGGCACGCGCAACGCCCGCCCAGTACGAAGGCAGCTCACCAACTCGCGTTTGAGAGCGCCTCTGCCTTGAATGTACAACGCCTGGTAAATGGCTTCGTGAGAGATTCGCATTGATTCATCGTTCGGGAAGTCGATCTGCAGCCGGCGGGCAATCTGCTCTGGCGACCAGCCAGTGACCCATTGGCGGTCGCCGCGATGAGGCGTGTTCCGCCCCTTGAACGGTGCCGGTCGAGGGCCAGCCATCTCACGTCCAGCCACGTCACGGATCTTGCCTTCCAGGCGGTCTTGCACATAGTGGCGCAGTTGCGGGTGAATCACAAGCTTTGCCGGCTTCGGCCTTCTGGCCACCATCTCTGCCTTCCACTGCGCGACCGACGCCCGATACTCGAGTTGGCCACCACGAGTGGCCACGTTGCGTGTCAGCTCGCGCGAGACCGTTGAGGGGGAGCGCCCAATACGGTGAGCGATCTCCCGCACGCTGACGCCTTGAGCCCGCAGCAGCCCGATCTCTTCGCGCTCCGCGAACGACAAATACCGCCCGAACACCGGTTTCGCCATGAACAATGGCATGCCGCCACGATGGCGGAACCAGCGCGTTCCCACCGCCGGAGACACACCAATCATCTCGGCAGCTTCCTCGCTCGTAATCCCAGTCGCGACCTCCAGCCAAAATCGCCGCTCCATCTCATTGCGATGCGACGGGGCACCCGGTGAGCGCCTCGCGCCTCGCCCCGTCAACGTTTGCATCCATCCCGCGGGTCGCCCCATAACCACCTCCTCAATCAAAGGTGTTGCGTCGACCGGTTGAATTCGCCCAGTACACCAGCGAACCGTTTCAACGGCTCCTGGCGGACCAGGGCCTCTCGTGTAGCATGAGCCGCTCCGGCAACTGTTGGGACAACGCGGCAGTAGAGAGCTTCTTCTCCTCGCTGAAGACCGAGCGCACGGCGCGAACCACGTACCGGACCCGAGACCAGGCAAAAGCCGACGTGTTCGATTATATTGAGCGCTTCTATAATCCCCGACGGCGGCATTCCACATTGGGGTATCTCAGTCCGATGGAGTTCGAACGGCAAGCTGAAAGAGCGTAGGGTGGTGTCAACGAAACCGGCAGCAGCTCAACCATTAATGCTTGGAATGGTATCGCTACCTACTAGGACCCACGTTGCGTATTGATCGGCCCGACGTTCAATAAGGTCGCTGTCTTGAATCTCTTCTTCGTCAACAACTGGCTGACCAGGAGCACAATCACCAGCGGCTATATGACCCGTTTCGTGCGACACAACAAATGCTAGCCGCCCTGGCTCATCATGCTTGTGGCCAAGCAATATGATGGGCCGGCCCTCAATGATTCCGGCTAGGCCTTGGAAACTGGGAGTTGGAAGCAAGTCAAGCGAGATGAAAGGAATTCCCCGACGCCAGAGATCTCCTGCGACATCTTTCAAAGTTATCGACGGGCCTGTGTGCTGGATCGAGTTCCGCCAGGCGAGGCCGTCAGCAGGAGGAGTAGTTGCAGCAGTGGGGACATTGTGTCGTAGACTTCGAACGGTTGCTGCAGCTATCCGCATAGCGGCGTGAATTGCAGGACCGAGCCTATCACGATCAATGTCTTTTACACGTCTTAGCTGAGCTTCAGGATAAGGTGGAGATGCTAATCTAGTGCTCGGGTTTTTGATCTCTGTCAAAGACTGACCAAGGAAGCGCGCAATCCGAATTTCAATATCCTGAAGAAGCTTTGGATCTTCACGGCAGGTGTCGTCCCACCAATCAGGCAAGATTGCGGAGCGAAGAAAGTCATTCGGGAAACCTGCCTTGGTGAACCGGCTAGACAGATTCTTGAATGTATGCCTCGTCAGAGGATGGCTCCGTTTAAGCTTTTCTTCTCTCAAGCAGATTGAGGCTAAGGGGTAGTAAGCTGGAGCGGTCAACTCCCCAAGGACTTTCGGTATGCGGTTGAAATTCGCAATGCGGGCTTGCTGGGTCCTGACTATCGCAAGGTCTTAGAGCATCACGGCATCGCCCATGTCTACAACCATTGGTCTTACATGCCGTCGTTACCGGAGCAGCATCAACGGATGGAGGATTGCTTCACGGCGCCCTTCACGGTTCTGCGCCTCCTGACCCCACTCAAGATGTCGTATGAAGCAGCGAAGAAACGTGCGGAGCCGTATACGAAGATCGTGGAAGAGCTGCCAGAGATGCGGCGAGACACCGTGGAACTCGTGAAGAAGGCGGTGGGAGAGAAGCGAAAGGCTTATGTCTTGGTGAATAACCGCAGCGAAGGGAATGCGCCCTTGACGATTTAAGCTTTGATGAATGCATTGCAGGTAGGCCCGCCTTGACCACCTTCACCCGTTCCGAGGCTCACACGGAACGGTGCCAGTTCTTTCCATAAACAGCGTTGGCACATCAGGAGACTTAAACCCATATCTACGGTACAGTTCATGAGCGTCTCGAGTAGCAAGGAGCCAGCACCGCCACGCCGACGTTCATCTTGTCGGCTCCGACCAATGCGTCTGCTGTTAATCAGGATTGCTGTTGCGGGACTGTCTGACACGTGACTGATTCCGTTGGGAACCGTCGGTCTCGCCATGCATCAAGTCCTCCTTCAAGAGGGCGAACACGGTGGACTCCTTGTTTCTTCAATTTCAACGCCGTGCGAGCGCTAGAAATGTCGTTGGGACAGTTACAGTAGAGCACAATTTCTTGGTTCTTCGGCAATTCATCTTGGCGATGCTCGATCTCCTCAAACAGTAAATGGATGGCTCCAGGAATGGCTTCTGGATCCGTTTCGCGCGATAGGGGATTTCTTACATCAACAATAACCACTTGGTGCCCGCCATCCATCATGTTCTTCAATTCGTCGACTGAAATCTTGGCCATCTGGTGTTCTCGTAAGACCTGTTGCCTGCGATAAAACTTATAGGCTACAAAGGTGGCGACACCAATCAGCGCGATGACGAGAATCCATCCGCCGACCTGGTCGAAGACGGCCATGACGGATTCCAGCTGATTGCTAAACAAGGCACCGACACCCTCGGATAGGAGGATCAATAGGAGAGCCCCGCCCGTATCGTAGAAGAGGAATACCGGAAGTGTCATGCCGGTGATGCCGGCCAATGGAGGCGCGATCGTGCTCAAGCCGGGGACGAATTTTGCGATTAGCAGGGTGCTTTTCCCGTGCCGGCGGAACATATCCTCTGAACTTCGCACACAGGAGTCAGGTTCAAGGGAGATTTTACAGAGAAGCCCAAGGACTCGGCCTCCCTTCACGCGCCCTAAGTAATACCAGCAGAGGTCGGGAAGAACAGCGGCGACGAGGGGAGCCAGCACTGCCACGCCGACGTTCATCTTGTCGGCTCCGACCAATGCGCCTGCTGTTACTAAGAGAGGGAGTGCGGGAAGAGGAAGACCAGCCTGCTCTAGAAATACAACAGCGAAGAGCACCCACGCTCCGTAGTCCACCAAAAACTGTAACGTGTTCATATTCTATTCCTATACACCATGCATATGAGCATGAGATTTTTTCTCTTATATCCATACCGTGGATATCAACGAGGCGAGGCAGCGACCCCACCCCCTCGAATGGTCGAGGCAATGTCCTGACTGACGGTCATCAATGCACGACTATGAGCGGCGACCAGGGCGTCGTAGCTCTCGTCAGACACCGTTTCTTGTACATGCGCGCTATCGGTCCGCTGCGTTCCATCCGTCCATTGTACCGTCCAGATGGCGTCGATCGTTGCGGTTTTTCCCAGGATCGATTCGAAACGCTGAACATCAACCGACACCCTCACCTCGGCGCGCTCGACCCCACGCTGGGGATAGGAAGAAATCGACCGGGTGCCCAGGAGATAGGCAAGATTATCGGCCAGGACACGCGCGATTTCTGCCTTAAGCGGTCCAGCCCAGCGATGTGTCTCGGCGAGGACCACACGATGCTCACTTGTGCGCAACACGAGCTGCGGGCGATCGACCATGTCCGGCAGCGTAATTGGTCTCAGGCCGATCGACAGCGCGAACGCCTCAGGCTGGGGACCTCCACGGTCTCGGACAGTGTGACTGTTGAGGATGTAGTGGTTGAGGGTGACAGGCGGTGCGCAGCCAACCGTCAACACGAGACCTGCGAGTCCGACAATGGCGAGCCTGGCCAGGCAGCTGATCATGGTCTCTCCTCTGTTCTCCCACGAATGAGGGATTCGGGGTGGCGTTCGAGAAATTCCGCCAGCTCGTGAAGGGATTGAGATGCTCGTCCCAGCTGACGCAACGCGTCACGAGCATCTTGCTGAAGGGGCGCATCGGTCGCCAGAAGATGTTCTGCGGCGAGCAGCGTGCGCCGCAACTCTTGCAATGCCTCCTCAGCCTTCGGCGCCACCTGTTTGTCCAGCTGCTGCGCCAACGCATCCGTACTCCGCAACATTGTCTGCAGGGAGCCGAGGGTTTTACGAAGATCCGTCATGAGCTCATCCACCGGCAGCCGCTCTAATTTCTGTGCAAAGTGGGACAAGTTATGCTGGAGGCTCGCAAGACTACTCGGAATCGTCGGCAGCTCGGGAGGAACTTTTCCCCAGTTGACCGAGGCTTTGGTTGCATCATGAAAAAAGTCGAGTGCCACGAAAAGCTGTCCGGTGAGGAGACTGCCCGTCGTCAGTTGTGCCCGTAGCCCACGAGCGACGAGCGCATCGATCTCCTGCCTCGTGGGGGCCTCCGCGTGGGCCCCCCTCATGTCATCGGGTTGGACATGCCGCGCCAATTGATCGGGGTAGAGCGCGAGCTCGACAGGAAACCGATAGGTTCTGGCCTTGTCGTCGTAGTCCATTTCGATGTTTGTCACTTCACCGACCGGGAGGCCATGGAGTTCCACCGGAGCCCCAAGGGTCAGTCCTCGCAAGGATTCCGTAAAATACACTGTGAATCTGAGCGTACCCTGATCTGGTCGTTTCATCGCCATGTCCCGGTCTGGGTACATCACAAAATTTGTGTTTTCAGCAGCCTGCGGCGTCACCGAGGCATTCGGCGGGGTCTCAAAGGCAATTCCACCGACCAAGATCGAGATGAGGGATTGTGTACGCATCTTCAGTCCGGCAGAGTCAACGGTCACGTCCACGCCACTCGCGTTCCAGAACCTCGTGTTCGTGGTGACGTATCGATCATGGGGCGCGGCGACAAAGATTCGTGTCACCACAGCGGTTCCATCCGTATCGAGCTCAGCGGACAACACCTTTCCTACGGGCACTCGGTGAAAGTAGATGGGGGTACCGGTATCGAGCGAGCCTTGGCCAGTTCCTCGTAAGACAAATTGCCTGCCCGCGACATCTCCAGTGATAATTGGAGGGACCTCAAGCCCTTCAAATTCCCTCCTAGACGCTTGAGATCTCCCCACATCCAGACCAATGTACGATCCGGAGAACAGCGTGCCGAGCTCTGTCACCTGTCCCCCGGTCACCCGTGTGCGGACGACCCAGAATCTCGTGTCCTCAACGAGATGCATGGAAAAGTTGTTGACCATGTTCGCGGTGACAATGACGTGGGAGAGATCTTCGCTGATGGTAATTGTTCTCACTTCTCCGACGTCGACGTTCTTGTACTTGATCTTCGTCTTACCAGGTTCCAAGCCCTCCGCAGCTCTGAAGGTGATGGTGATCGTCGGTCCCTGTTCGAGGACGGCTTTGATTGCAATCCAGCCGCCGATCAGGATGGAGATGATCGGCACCAGCCACACAAAATGAAGCGACCACCGCCCCTTCGGCGCGGCCACGGCACTTGCCACTTTCAACAGTTCGTCTGTATGTCTGTCATTCACGGGTGCGAAGGTCCTTCTGAGTCGGATCCCAGATGAGTCGAGGATCAAAAGCCATGGCGGAGAGCATGCTGAGCACCACCACGCCACCAAAGTAGACGGCCCCGATGCGAGGGGTCACTGTTGCGAGCGGATGAAATTGCACCAGCGCTGCCAGAATTGCGACGACATACACATCCAGCATGGACCAGCGCCCGATCAGTTCCACGATGCGGTAGAGTTTCGTCCGTTCGAGGGGGCGCCAGGCAGATTGGTAATGGGATGTGGCCACGAGGAGCGTCAGCGCCAGGAGTTTCAAAACAGGAACCACGATGCTGGCAATGAAGACGACGAGGGCCAGCGGCCATGATCCAGAATGCCACAGATAGACGATTCCACTGACAATCGTGTTGTCCTCTTTCCCCAACACGGAGTGCGTTTCCATAATCGGGAGTATATTGGCCGGGATGTAGAGAATATAGGCGGCGAGCAGATAGGCGAATGACCGTTCGATGCTGCTCGTCTTTCGAAAACGGAGCAGACTGCCGCATCGACGGCAAGACGATGCGCCCTCTTGAGCTGGTCTGGAAACAAGACCGCAAGTGTGACAGGCGTACAGCCCGAGTGCTTTTGCCGTGCTCGGTGACGATGTCATTGCGAGGAGACCTCTTCCCACAGATGCCGAAGATTAAACGACCCGCTTGCCGCAACCAACAAGACCATCATCCCCCCCAATGCCCACAGGGCCACGCCGGTTACAATGTCAGCCATGTGCGCCAGTTTGACGAGAGCCACGAGTACCCCCATGAAAAATATTTCGACCATGCTCCATGGTCGTATTAGAGTCAGCAATCGTAGTAGCCTGGGGACCCAGGTTGATGCTGGCCGGATTCGCAATGAAAGCAACACCGATAACATGGCCGCTAACTCGAAGACAGGCAGGATCATGGTGGTAGCTGCGATGAGCACCGAGAAGATGTGCTGGTCCTGACTCCAGAGTTGTTGCACCGCCGTGTACAGGCTCGAAGAGGTTACATTCCCCTGTATCTCCAGCTCCATGATCGGAGACGTGATACCGATGAGAAACATCACGACGGCACCAATCGAGAAGGCGAGCGCCCGGTCAAGACTGCCGGGCGTATACCGATACAGAGGACCGTCACATCGTCGGCAGAGCGCCCACCCACCGGCGGGAAGGGCGATCGGGCGTTGGAGGAGGTCGCACTCGTCGCAGGCGATCAGGTCCGTCGTCGGCTGGTGTTCTGCACGTCTCATCAATGAAGCCCTCGCCCATGTCTGGTACCCCTCGACCAGCCGTTGTAGTGATACGGGTCCCGGCCAAAAGAAAAACAACGTACGGTACAATCGCCTGCCACAGACATCTGAAACACCTTTAACTTCCGCGGACCTGTAATGCGAATGCTGGGAAAGCAACTCGTTACTTCGGGAACACACGGGGTGCAACCGCCTGCTGCCATCCTTCGCCAGACAGATTGTTGAGAAAGGCTTCTAAGTCTTCTCGTTCGTCGTCACTCAGAAACAGAGGTCGCATAATGGGATCCTGATGCGGGTTGCTCACCCCTCCGTGATTGTAAAAGTTCACCACTTCTCTGAGTGTCTTGAATCGACCATCGTGCATGTAGGGAGCAGTCTGAGCGACCTCTCGCAGCGTCGGTGTCTTGAACGCGCCGATATCTTCCGGCTGACGGGTCACGGAATAGCGGCCGAGATCGACGTGAGAGGACTCCCAACCCACTCCGAGATTGTGGTATTGCTCGTCGGTATAGTTGGGGCCAGCGTGGCATCGCACACAGCCGCCCTTGCCTCGAAACACGAGGAACCCGCGTTGTGCGGCGGCAGGGAGGGCGGTCGCATCCCCCCGATAATCGAATCGGTCTACGGGACTGTTACCGGAGAGGATGGTCCATTGGAAATGGGTCAGGGCGGTCGCAATGCCATCCTCGGTCACATCCGTGCCGAATGCCTCGCGAAACAGACGGCGGTAGCCTGGAATTGACCTGATCATGGAGAGGAGGTCGCGCTGAGAGAGCCCGTGTTCAACCGGACTGAGAAAAGGCTCAAGTGTCTGTTCTGGAAGCGTGTGCGCTCGTCCATCCCAAAAGAATGACCGACCGTACAGGCGATTCACAATGGTGGGGGCATTCCGATGGCCACGCTGGCCTTTGATGCCGGTTGGAACAGCGTTCCTATCGGTAAACGCGCGAGAGGGCAGATGACACGAACTACAGGCGATCGTGCCATCTCCTGAGAGTCGCTTGTCGAAAAACAGAAACCGGCCGAGTTCAACGGACTGTTGGATGGGACGACTCTCAATTAGGAGAAAGTCATTCGGATCGCCCAATCCGAGGAGATGGGGAATTTCTTTGTCTGTTGCGCGAAGAGGATCGAGCGCCATCACGTCCGCGCTGAGCAGGAACAACCCACAACCAATGAAAGCCCTCGTGAGTGCAAGCACGAAGGACAGGGGGCGCCCTGAAGGGTTTGGTACGAGTCGTCGGATGTCCATGAGCATCGAGAACGCGTTCTGAATCATTGTTCATCTAGACCGAAGATAATTTGTGACTCGAGCGTTCGGTAGACATATCGCCCCGTCATTTCTGAATGGTAATCGCTGGAGTTGGGACTTTGCCCAAATCCGTGACAGTCATCTGAAAGAGATGGGATAGCACGGCGAAGGATTCTTGATTCCAATTGGACTCCGTCCTCTGTTCGACCGGGTACCTTTTTATCGAATAATACTTCCCCTCAAAGTAGACGGCGAATTCGATCTCGCCAGGCTTACTAGCCGATTCGACAATTTCCAGCGTGTGTGTTGGATTGCGCACGAGTGTAATGGTTCTTGGATCAGGCGTAACGGCAAATTCGCGGTCCTCCTCGAAATTCCGGCCGACAAATCCAACGATGGCATTGATGCTTCTCAGAAGTAACGTGCCATGAAGCGGATAATCACCACCAGGAAAACCAGGCCGAATATCGACCAATACCTGGCTTTCAGGATATTGGAGCGCCTCCAAATGTAATTGCCTCCGTTCCTCGTTTGACAGGCGCTTGGAGTCGTAGTTGGAGATCAGCAGCCGTCCGATCGTTGGACGCCACACAGTATGCGTGCCGGTCTCGACATTGACCTCCCAACGATACCCTTTCTCTGTCGCCTCGACGATCTCACGGGGGTTCGGGGGACGAACGTACATAGTTTGAGTGTCGTTGAATAGCAAAGGTTCTACATAGAGTTGTCTGCTCTTCTCGAGGCTAGCTAAATGCAGCACCCGACGGCGAAATTCGATGAAGCCATCTCCTTCCGAGGGGCGGTTAATCAATAAGCGCCTCCCATCGCCTTCGTCGATCGAGAACCCCCTAGCCATCAAACGCAACAGCATGTTGAGCTCGTAGCCTTGGTGCGCCAAAGATTTCAATGTATTTTCATTGAGCGGTTGAAGGATGCGCCTAGTAAAGTCCTCACCCGTGATGGGGATAATGGTGATCGTAGGATTTTCCGCGACACTCACGCCATATTCGAGTCCGAGTGGGTATTTCGATGGATCGACGGCATGCCCAATTCCTCCCCGAATCCCTGCGTCTGTTCGAAAATCGAACGTCGCGGCAACACTCGACACCGCCGTGAAATGCACCGGCCGATGGTATCGTGCACGTGCGATATTGAGCAGCAATAGATCTGCTTCGACGTAACTGACGGTCCGGTCATATTCAAGCACGGCGCGATGGGTTGCGAGAGGAGAAAGACATCCGCTAATGCCAAAAACAAATGCTAGGCAGAAACACGGCGGCACGAGTTTGATTGGCAATCTCATAGGCGCGCTTTAAGAAAATGACAGAATTGGCGGAGCTGGATAACCGATGACTTATAGTCATCGGTTACCAGATCAAGCAGATTGTTACTTTTTCATGGGATTAGCCGCGCGCAGTACTGGGTAATACTGCGAGAACACAAAGTCCACGGCATTCGTCTCATGGCATTTATTGCACTCGTCGATTTTGTTCGGCTTTGACACGTCTTTCAGTGGGTACGAATGGCCGAAGCTGTAGAAGCCCCAGTTACCGGGATCTTTCGAGTGGAGCTTGGAATCCTTAACGGAAACTTCAAGTCCAATAAATTCCCCTTGGAAATACCCTGCACCGCTGGCCGCTTCTTTTGCACCAACGCTGACCAATTCTTTCACGATCGCGGTGCCGTCTCGATATTTACCGTTCTTTTCGTAGTACGCAAAACCCTCTGGATCCATGTAGACGTTATGAAACTCAGGGAAATTGGCCTTCCCATCGTTCATATCGTTCGGAGTCAGAGGAGTTCCAATGTACACCCAATGCCGGAAGGCAGAAAATGGCGGCCTTTTCATTTTGCCCTCAGGGGTGTACTCAATCGCACCAGGTATTGTGGACGGGGGAGCGCCGGGGGGAGCACCAGCTGTTGCAGAGCTGAGGCTGCCGACGGTTGACCACAGCATTCCTCCAAGCGCAACACTTGCTGCTAAGACGATACGTACAGTTCGAGTACCACTTGTTTTGTGCATAGAACCTCCCTAAAATTAGACGATGAATATAACGTGCCGTTACATGTACATGTTCGTCGGGCAAAGAACTGTCATCTGAATGACAAAACGACAATAAAATTGCACAAACATTCGCTGCAAAACTGAACGCCTATTAACATGCAAATCCCAGCCTCACTGGCGACAGACTTTCTGATGGTTGCAGGACGTCTCCGAACTGCCCGGCGATACGTGTTAAAGGACAAGGCGCTGATCTCTGGGGCATTCATTCCGGGGAAAGTGCATATCGTCAAGTCCGGATATGTGCGCTTAGGAGCGACCCAAGCAGACGGTCACCATGCCACTCGTGCACTGCTGGGGGAAGCCTCGATCTTTGGAGACCTTCCGTTCTGTCCCGCGAGTTTCGACCAAAACGGAGTTGCCATTGCGAGTGGAGAAACCCACGTTCTCGAACTGGACCGTGTCGCCATAGAGACAGCTGTGCGCCAGGATGAGGCTCTACGCCAGATACTATTAGAGATTTACGCTCTTCAGTTTCAGTTTCTTGATCGTCGACTCCAGTGGCACTTTATCGCACCACTAGAGAAGCGAATTGTGGCGGTACTTCTTGACCTCATGTGTTTTGGAGGAAAGCCCTGCCCACACCATTCAGGGTATGCCCTTGACATCCGGCTGACGCATCAAGATCTCTCTGAGATCGTTCTGGCTGCCCGATCAAACGTGACGCCAATCCTGAACGATCTTCGTGCTCAGAACGTCATTGCCTATTCACGGGCCTACATCTGCCTTCGGTCGCTGGATGCGTTGAGGCAGATCGTCGGAGGAGTTGCCGAGGGACGTGACACCAGCCTTTGGTCGTCTCCGGCACAGTACCCACCCATGTACGCCAGAACAAAATAGGCGCATCCCGTCGCCTTCTGCCTATTCCATGGTGGAGTGGGACGCACTCCTCTTCGTGAACCCCTCAACATGCGTTAGAGCGTCCTTTGCATCGTCTTATCGATACCAAGCCCATGGATGCTTCTGGTCATGTCTGCCCGGCTGTCAACGTGGAGAACTCCCGCGTTGCCATGGACTTGGAACATTAGCGATTAAGCGTCACAATCCCCTGCGGGCGGGAACGATAGTGCACCCCGTCTTGGCTAAGATGCCGTGAGTGCGCAATCGATGGAATCCCATTTTTGTCTAAGAGCAGGCTGTGCAGGATATTGCCCTCTTCGCTCTTGTTCTCATCAGTTTGATTGATCCGTTGGCAGATCACGTAGAGAAACGTCTCCTCTGGAGACAGCGCACATTGGAACGCGGTACTTCCCGGCTGGCTAAACATGCGATTATTGATAAACCACCCCCCTGGGTGAGGAAGTTGCAGTCGGCTGATTTCAACGGGTTTCACCGCGTGTACGCCGGAAATGTCGTAGGTGCTCACTGTGGGGGCTTTGTCATCCTTGTCAGACCGTGGAAGATTGTTCACCGTATAGAGACGCGTCCCTTTTTTGTTGGTGAGCAACCAGCAAATATCCTGACCGCTATTTTCAACAGACCCCAAGAACGTCATTTCGCCGTCCTGAGTAAAACGGTAGACACCGAGCTCGTTTCGCGTCACGAAGCCCACATACAGCAATGATTCTGTCGGATGCGCCCAGATACCTAAAGGCATCGACGGAACGCCGTCCATGCCCTTGTACTTGTAGCCGGCATTCGTCTCGGGTAACTGCATACGACCTCGCTCAGTGAGCCGGCCATCTCGCCCCACCTGAAAGACATGGAGTTGCCCCTGCACGCTCGGCTTGGTGCCAGCCAGAAACGATCTCGTTCCTTCACCGTCGAAATCCACATCGACCTGAAAGTCATTGCCAAACCCAACCTGGGGGTTGGACTGGGGAACGTAGACTTGGGTCGGTTTCTGTGAGTCCTCGACATCAATTTTGGATACAAATCGTAACGCACCGGTGTTTTCTACAGTGAACGAGACGTAGCTGGCTTTCGCTGCACCACGCAACGCCTCAATCTGGTGATAGTCCTCATTCCGGTTTGACACGAGCAGCGTCATGCCACTGAGCGAGAGACTATTGGGGGCGACACCGTGCGACGGAAACGGCGATTCCTTCACATGCCGTAACGATCCATCGGGCTGAATATCGAAGACGGCAATGGTATTGCTGTGTGTGTTGACCGTAAAGAGACGCTTCCCGTCCTGGCTGACAATCAGCGGGGTGTCGTTGTCATGTGGGCCGAGCTTGCCATGGGTGTCATTGTTGATGCCCGTGCCTCCTGTATAGAACGGATTTCCTGGCAACGGATCCAGCGTGCCATCATCGTTTCGGTTATAGCCCAACACCGCATTTTGTCCCTCACGGATGTCGTTTGTTTGGATATACAGAAACTGGTTCTGGTGAGTCGTCATATTCAGACCTCCTCTGATTAATGAATCATGCCTGTGTGTATGCGGTCGTCCCTCAAATCGCCATTCTTCCTGTGCGCCACCCTATGACCCACATGTGACCACCAGGGCCATTCTTCTGATGGCCGCCGACTCTCGGCCTTTCCTGGAATCAATGGCTACTGCCATCGATCAGTCGACCCTCAATGCCTGCTTCGGTTGTGTGGACGCACTTCCTCATCTGCTACAAGAGCCGGCCTCGCTCGCGCATAGAAATTTTGTGCAGGGAGATGGCATTGATGCAAAATCGCAACCCTGACGGCTCTGGTCCATCGGGGAACACATGGCCGAGGTGCGCATCGCACACATTGCAGGTCACCTCGATTCGGTGCGTGCCGTGGCTAGTATCCTGATGATAGGCGACGACTCCTGGCGAGACCGGCTGCGTGAAACTAGGCCACCCCGTATGGCTTTGATACTTGGTCGTAGCATCAAAGAGCTCTGTGCCGCAACAAAGGCACTCGTACCGGCCCGGTTCAAACAGTTGGCAGAGCTCCGAGCTGTGGGCCCGTTCGGTCCCCTTCAGACGGGTGATCCGAAATTGCTTGTCGGTCAGCAGTTCACGCCACTGGGCCTCGGTCTTCTCGACACGGCGGGGCGGGGATGGATTGCCGTGTTTGGCCAGGTGCGTCACCTCACTCCATGTGAGGGTGGCAATCGATGGCACATCATGTGCTTTGTGATATTCCTGTCCTTCCATGAATACTCCCTTGGTCGTACAGAGAGTTACACCCTCCGGTACTTTCTTCTACCAGTGGACATCAGAGCGCACAGATCTATGTGCCCTTTCTCCTATGGGCCTGGTCGCTCCGGCCACAATTCTCTAGCTCAACTATTAGGCTGACTGCGCACTGTCATACGTCATTTTCTTTGAACCTGTCTGTCATCTAGATGACCATCATGATCAATATGCGCACATCAGGGGTTTGCGATCATGCCCTCATCCCGCGTCAGCGCGTGACGGCTCTCTTGGGATAAAGACATTGTATTACTGCAGGGTATTGCTGCAGGGCGAGCCAGTTGCTCCTGAGGGCTACCACCAAGCTGAGATGTGATGAGCTCTCGATTAGATAGGAGGGTTACCCAGACAACAGGGCACGATATCTCCAGGAAAATGGACGCGGTATATCACCGAACGTCACCTTGAGGTCTTCTGAGAAATACATATTGCCGGGGTTGCGGCACTTGATATCATTCCTGCCAGAGACCTACCGGGTTTGTCGTCTAGATGACAGAAAAGCGAAAGAGTAAAGAATAGAATTGTGTTGGCATTCTCCCATTTCGTATGTTCGGAATGGAGCTAACAGTCATTATTGATGAAAGGTGGGAATCATGAATCGACTACTTTTCGGAGTTCTTTTTCTTGCATGCGGGGCTATAGGGCTGACCGGATTATCCATTGCAGAACAAGAAAAACCGTTCGCACCGAACGTCGACGTCGCCACGGGAGCTTTGCGCGTGCCAGACAACTACACAGAATGGCCCACGCTCGGTACCTGGGCTCACGCCAACACTGATGAGAAATTGGAAAAAAATGGGCCCGGCCTCCACGAGTATCACACGGTGTATACGCAGCCATCAACGATTGCCCACTATAAGAAGACGGGACAGTTCCCGGACGGCGCGGTGTTGGTGAAGGAACTCTTAAATGCCGAAACGATGGCGATGACCACGGGGCCCGCAGTCGGTCATGCCACCACTCTCAAAGGTTGGTTTGTGCTCGTGCGCGATACAAAGGGACGGTATAAAGATTCCATGGTATGGGGAGATGGGTGGGCCTGGGGTCTCTTTAATAAGGGCGACATGGGTCACTCCGTCACGAAGAACTACAAAGTCGAATGTGTTCCCTGCCACATTCCTGCACGAGGAATGGCTTCGGCCAATGCGGCAGAAGCGGACAAATGGATCTACACCCTTGGCTACCCTATTTTGCAAAAACAATAGCTCAAGACAGATGATCGTGCCGTGACCCTCAAGAGGATGGTTGGCGGAAGGCAATGTCTCATCCATTTTCCTCATGATTGTGCACATTCAATTTGACAACACCTATGCCAGGGAACTCGAAGGCACGTATGTTCCCTGGCAACCTACCAAGGTCCCTTCGCCAAAGCTTCTTCGATTGAATACGAACCTAGGCGTTCAGTTGAACCTGTCGATGGAAGTGCTGAATAGCCCAATGGGCAGTGCAATACTTTCCGGGAATGAAATTCCAGCCGGCGCAACGCCTATTGCCCAAGCCTACGCAGGCCATCAGTTTGGGAACTTCGCTCCACAACTCGGCGATGGTCGGGCCTTGCTCCTGGGTGAGGTATTGGGGGAAGACGGCCGTCGTAGAGATCTGGCCTTTAAAGGATCGGGGCCGACCCCCTTTTCTCGCGGTGGAGATGGGAAAGCGGCGGTGGGCCCGGTGCTCCGGGAATACCTCATCGGAGAATTCATGCATGCCATGGGTATTCCGACCACTCGCGCACTCGCCGCGGTCTGGACAGGCGAACCAGTTTTTCGTGAGCGTCCGTTGCCGGGGGCTATATTGACCCGCGTCGCGGCCAGTCATCTGCGAATTGGCACCTTTGAATTCTTCGCGGCGCGTGAGGAACCACGCCAGGTACAACGACTCGTGGACTATGCGATCCGACGGCACGATCCTCAGCTCACCGACCATCCTCATCGGTATCAGGAATGGTTCCGGGCCGTGGCTGACCGACAGGCGAGTCTTGTCGCTCGCTGGATGTTGGTCGGTTTCATCCATGGCGTGATGAATACAGACAACACGACGATCTCCGGCGAGACCATCGATTACGGACCCTGTGCGTTTATGGAGGCGTACGACCCACATGCGGTGTTTAGTTCAATCGACTCGCAGGGTCGGTATGCCTATCACAACCAGCCGCACATCCTGCGATGGAATTTGGCACGTCTTGCCGAAGCCATTGCTCCGTTGATGAATACTGTTTCCGGCAAACCTGTCGTCCACCCGCTCATCGAGGTCCTGGAAACTTTTCCGGCTCGCTACCACGACTATTGGCTTACAGGCCTTCGGAAGAAGCTCGGCCTTTCCACGAGCGAGCAAGGGGACGACGCGCTCGCCGAGGAATGGTTGGCATTGCTCCACACACAAGGCGCCGATTACACGCTCGCCTGGCGATACCTCGCCGACGCAGCGGAGGGGAACGTCCGTCCGCTTCAGGCCATGTTTCATGAGCCTTCAGTCCTCTCGTTGTGGCTGAAGCGGTGGCGCATGCGTCTTGATCGTGAGTGCGTTGGAGCGGAGGCACAGGCTGCATCTATGCGGCACACAAACCCGCTGTACATTCCACGGAATCATCGTGTTGAGGAAGCGCTGACCGCTGCTACAGACCATGCTGACCTTGCACCATTCGATCGGCTGTTGAAAGCCGTGACTCGACCGTTTGATGAAGATCCGGAGCTCCATGCCTATGTCGCCCCCGCACCTACTGAAGTGACGGCCTGTTATCAAACGTTCTGCGGTACGTGAGGACAGCGCTCTCTTTATGGTGGAGTCCATGCTACCTGTTATGTCTGTGGGGTACAGAATGGTCATGTGTTTCTCGATAGGCCAAAACCGTCAAAACTTCAATGCTTCATCATTTGAGTCTCTTAGAGCAATGAACGCCGAATTTACGTTTGCTTGAAAGAGATGAGGAGCATCAGATGAGTCAGATGGAGACGACCATACTAGCTGGCGGCTGTTTCTGGGGCATGCAAGATCTCATTCGCAAGCTGCCAGGGGTGCTCTCGACTCGGGTGGGCTATAGCGGCGGCGATGTGCCGAACGCCACCTACCGTAACCATGGAACTCACGCAGAAGCCATTGAAGTGGTGTTTGACCCTGGCAAGCTGACTTTCCGCAGTCTACTTGAGGTGTTTTTTCAAATCCACGACCCCACCACGTTGAATCGCCAGGGCAACGATGTAGGCCCGTCGTATCGATCGGGAATTTACTACACGTCAGAGGTGCAACGTCGCGTTGCGGAGGAAATGATTGCAGATGTCAATAGATCGGGGGTCTGGCCTGGCAAGGTAGTCACAGAGGTTCGGCCCGCAGGCCCATTTTGGGTGGCGGAACCTGGGCATCAGGATTATCTCGAGCGAAATCCCCACGGATATACGTGCCACTTTACAAGATCTCATTGGAAGGTACCGCCTCGAGCGGTTTCTTGATAAGAAGGATCATGTCATTCCGTGTGAGGGGACTTGCGGCAATCATCGAGTCATTCTATCCGAAGCCTGAGAGGGCCGGGCATCCGCCGGTGGGTGTCGAATGCACGCTCCGCATCCATTGCCGATCATGATCGGGAGGTGGCCCTGAAGGACCACAAATGGAAAGTTCCACGGAGATCAACGATCACCCTGAGGACTGATTTAGGTCGAAGGTGCTCGGGCTCAACAGAATACCTACACAGGCTTCTGTAACAAAAGGAGTGCGCGATGAATTCAATGAGGACACAACTGAACATGATAGCAACAATGGTCGTAATCATCTGGATAATGCCGTTCACCCAGCAGGCCACAGCGGGCGACTCCGAGGGAGGGCTGAACAGCTCCTGCGTCCAGCCGAGGAAAACCGCCACCGCTCCGGAAGACATTTTAACTAAGCCGAACCCGTTTCCTGCCTCCAGCGATGTCCTCCAGGCAGGAAAAGGACTGTATCTCCACGATGCGAAGCCCATGGCCTGCGCGCTGTGTCACGGCAAGCGGGGAGAGGGGAAAGGATCGGTCAGCGGCGGAATGATGCCGCCAGCGCGCGATTTCACATGCAGTGCCATGATGCGTGAGATCTCTGACGGGCAACTGTTCTGGATCACAAAACACGGTTCTTCAGGCACAGGGATGATGGCCTTCCCGGATTTGTCAGACGAGGAAGTGTGGCAGCTTGTTCACTATATGAGAAGCCTCGCCAAATGAAGTCCCCTTACATACGTAATTCAAGGCTTCGTCTGATACGAAGCGAACCCTGATCGGGTTTCGGCAACCTTAGCGGTTCAAGGAACCTCGAAGCCAAACCCACGGGGGAAAGTCTTGCCGCTCGGCTACCCACAGCTCCCCATCAGGTATCCTGAAGACCATGTTTGCTCCCCTGAAGCCAAGTAACAGCGATTGATTTCAGTGGGAGCACTCCCATCGAGATACCAGAACTTTCTATTTCTTGTCGTAAACATGACGGAGATCTGTTTACCCGCCATGTAAAGTGCGAACCAGGTCCACGACGCCAGATTTATCTATTACAAGTAAACAGGGGGGCATCGCACGGAACATCACTGCCTGTTAGGCATCTCCAGTGCACTAGATCTGATGGGCAATCGAACATCGGCGCAGAAGTTGTGTGTGTGTTCAACCAGTCGTCTGAGACCCTCGCCAGATCCCAGGGGCAAAAGTTCCGACATCCAAAAAACGCTTTGAACACAAATTGGTGACACACGTGAAAATACAATTCACTACATGGTGTGGGTGGCCGTTCCTCGTTGTGTTGTTGCTGTGTTCCCAGGTCAAGGCTGAAACCGACATGAGTCTGGATGCCTCTGATATGAAGGATATGAAGATGGATGTCGAGTCTGAATCAGGATGGCACGTCGGCGGAGAAATGAACGCGTTTTACACCGACGACGTCGCGCTGTTCTCGGCCTCTCAACGATTGTCGCTGCAAGAGGATCCCACACAGCCGGTCATTCAGACCACCGGCCAAGGTTCGAGCGGAGTGTTTGAACCCGTTGCTCACATCACGCGATCGTTTCAGTCGAGCTGGGGAAAAACGGACCTGACGGCACGGGCACAAGGCTTTGTGTTTACTGACCAGACCGCATTTTCTCATGGTACCTATGGACTGCAGCTGACTCAAACACTACCACGAGAGACGGTCTTCCGGATGCGGTATCACTACGGTCCGCACCTCTTCTTGGGCAATCACGGTCCCGGCGAATTACGATCATCGGATCGTGGGGGAGAGTACGTAACGACACACTTTGGAGCAGCAGAACTGGAGCGTAAACTACTCGAGAATGTCACCATTCGCGGGTTAGCCCGATACGGAGACCGATCGTACAACGAGAGTTTTGCACACCGGAATACTCGCTTTTGGACCCTTGGGACACATGTCATGTGGGAAATCAAGCCGGGAATCGGATTGTTGGTCGGATACCACTACGAACGAGGGCTGGCTGACGGGAGACACAATCCACAAATTGGAGAGGACATCTCCTATGTCACACACTATGTCGAAGCGGAGCTGGAGGCGCGTGTCACGGATGAACTCACCCTGATCGGGGGCTTTGATCTTGAGCGAACCAGCTACACGTCTGGCTTGCCTGGTGATGACTTTCTTGGCGCGCGCGAAAAGATTTACCAGGGGGAAGTGTTGGTACGATATCAGCTTACCGAGGCACTCGCGCTTTCGGTCGGCTATCTGCACGGACGATGGAAACTCAGCTATGAAGACGAAGCAGCCAGAATAAACACCGTGACAGTCGGTAGCCTGTTTCGATTTTGATCGCATGGCTTATGTCTGACCCTCTTCCCCTGCGATAGGCTGACCGTCTCCTAATTTCACAGGCCTCTGTAGGAGGACGAGCCTGATGAAATCGGGCCACATTATGCATTGCAGTAGCCGAGGTACTAGAATCTGCTTTGAAAATGGAGGCCTAAGCCATTGCGATTGTTCACGCTGTATCGTTCTCCATACACCACACACCACCGTTTGCGAAGATCCAAGGCTAGCATTTTCATAACACAGGGTGAGCCAATCGCTCATCATACGGTTTGGCAGAGTGACACCGTTCGCTTCTTCATCAGAGAGTTCTGTGGGATTTGATCAAATAGTCGGTAATCTCGGCATGATCTCTGTATTCGGCTTTGTCATCTCCATGACAGATATTTCCTCGATAAACATCTACAGATGCCTATGTAGTTTTCGTAGGTTCCAAATCAAGTTTTCTAAAGGGGGTATGTCATGGCTATAACAACGAGTGCACGGACAGCATATAAGGTCTTGGTCGTATCAGCAGCACTTGGAGGTCTGCTTGTGTCAGTAACCGGCAGTCCTCGATCTGCTACAGCCGGTTCCCCCCCATCTACACAAGCGGGGAGTCAGAAAACTCTCTATGAACGCCTCGGTGGGTACGACGCCATCTCAGCTGTGGTCAGTGACTTTGGGAACCGGCTCTTTGCTGATCCCAAACTGGCGTCATCCTTTGGAGGATTGCCACCTGACAGACAGGCGCGTTTCAAACAATTGAACGTGTTAATGGTCTGTGCAGCAACCGGTGGCCCCTGTACGTATATCGGGCGGGCTATGCCAGCCACGCATCAGGGAATGAAAATCACAGATATGCAATTTGATCAGGTGGCCGCGCATCTCGTGACCACGCTTGACAAGTTCAAGGTGCCACAGCCTGAGATGGGTGAGCTTCTTGCAATTATCGGCGGGCTACGTGGAGACATTGTGGGGAAATAGCTTCTAGCCGGCGACAAGGGTTGAGCGACATGAGCGCTCAGCCCTTCTTGTCGGGATCTCCACCTCCGGCCTCTGCGTTTCCCTTGCCAGCACTCCTTGAGGCCTCTCAACCGTGTCTGGCCCCCCAATCGGATGCACAATGATCACAGACGCTCGCGAGGCACGGAGAGAACAGCAAAAAGATCTGAGCTGTCACCTTGTATTCATCCCGTCGTCCCCATTTTCTGGAGATGACCTTGTGGGCAAGTCGCGTTGGACGTACGAATGACTGCGCATCATGGCCCCTTCAGCATGTTGCCTAGTTTTTAGGCGTCCGCTGTGGCAGAAGCAGACCACCACTTGTGGTAGGAACGTGGGATTTTCCGCATGTGTCGACATGCGTCATCTGCTCAGAAGGATAATCGACGGGAATGGGGATAGGACTTTCGCTGTCGCCTCACAACGGCCAGCCCTGATCTGCAAAACTATAGAGACGGTCATCACCGAGAATGAGATGGTCGAGCAGCCTGATGCCCAGTAAGTCTCCCGCTTCCCGCAGTCGTGTGGTGAGCGTCCGACTTAGCCATGTCACCAGGACATCTCGGCGCGGGCCCCACAGAAAGGCTCATGAGGAAAGACGGGGTTGTGGGATTAGAACCGGGAATCAATTTCCGGGGCCGACAGATGCTCGACAATGTCCTGATCGAGTACGGCACGATTGTCGTAGTAATAGGACAGGGCATCATAAATTGATGCGAGACTGAGGTGAGGATAGTGCGTGAGTAGCTCTTCCGGAGTCTGCCCGTGATGCAACGCGTAGATCGCAATGGTTCGCACGGTGATGCGCGTTCCTTCAATACACGGGCTCCCACCACAAATGTTTGGATCGCTTGTGATATGAGGGTGAACCACTGTAGGCATGCCCTCAGTGTAGTCCATGCGAATTTGCCTCCGCAAGCTTGAGTTGCAATTCTTGCAATTCTACGAGTGCCACACCACGTCCAGCTGACCAGCATACAGATCGAAGAGGTTGGGCATAAGCAAAATGGACAGGTGTCGCGTCCGCTGGCCCGCAACGCAGACGTTCTGGGTGATGTGATTGTGATATGGTCTGGTGTTCAATAAGCGGCAGCGTGGTCTTGCAAAGCTCGTCTGCGATCACAGAAGCCATGCAGGTCTTCTCGTCCGCGTTTTCGAGCCAGGATAGTGACGGTCTGCGTGATATCAGTCGGGATGCGGAACCCCTTCGGCTCGTTGGCAAGGGTCGAGACCTCATCACTGTCCTATATAGGACAAGGGTCTTGTAAGTCGTTGTAAAACCATGCTACTCATTGGACGGTTCTGAAGTGTCATCTTGTTGATTTTTCTCAGTTTGGTCGGTCCTCTCAAGGCTTAAACACGGGTTCAAATCCCGTTGGGACCACCACCACTGAACCGTTCGACCCGTCCGTTCTGCCACGGACAGCCGGGCTGAATACGCTGCTGTCCAATGCCGAGCAGCCAGAGGCCGAATCGAAACCAGCGGGAGACCAGCACGGTCTCATTGTCGGTCCGCACGAATTGTGGTGGTCCGTATCGTTTCACCGCCTGCACTAGTCCAGTTCTTGGAGTAGCCGAAGCGACGACTTATCCGCCAACCGCTGCAGTCGGAGACAGGCCCGGCTGCCATGATCCAGAACCGCCAGGGCGAGATGTGTGCGGCCATCGGAATCCGTCTTCGCGAGCAGATCACAGCCCCAGATGCGATTGCGCCGCATCGGCCTGGGCACCCGGTGTTTCATCTTCCGTCGGGCTTCATAGATGAGGTATTGATGCCGTCGGCATAGGTCCGCCACATAGGTCTTGCTGACCGTCATCTGTCTGCGTGATCTCCAGCGCCGATTGAAGTGATGCGCGATCGTCCGGCAGCCTGCCTGCGGCATCAAGGCTTTGAGGTGCAGGACTTCCTGCTTCACCCATCGCGGTTTGGGCTGGATCGGCTGCAGTCGTGCGCCCGGTCTGTCCAAGTAGATCGGTCGCCGCCGCCGTCGGCGCCCCACACCGCTCCCATTGAATCACCAGTGCCATAGCCAAATCACACTCGCGCGTAGCCATCTCCAGAGCTGCTCAATGGTGCCCTCCGTCTCCACCGATGAAGGGCAGTGCACACCCGAACAGACCCCCGAAGCGCCATCCCCATTTTTGGGGGGACACATCTGGAGGGACACACATGTGGGAGTCAGGGATTGGGGCAGGGAGGGAGCACATCTCGGTAGCTGGCCGAGGTAGTAGTTGTGAGCCAGAGGCTGATCCGATCAGGGTGCTGAGCGTCTGCCGTTGCGCGGGTTGGTCGACTTGGATCAGTCGCCTCAGCGCGCCTTTGTGGCGAAAGGAGACTGTAAAAGCCTCCACGATATGGAAACGATTGGATCAGATCGTATGCGTGCAAGTGGTGGACACTTTGAGTAAAAGCGGGAGACCAGTTGCCAGACAGAGCGTGGTCAATCGCGCCCTGATCACTCGTTAATACACTGATGGTCGCAGCTGGAGCATGGACCGAAATGGATACACATGTGTATCACTGTTGATATATGCATCGAGAGGATCAATATCGATGCAAAGTGGGTTTCTTGGGAAATCGCGTCAGTTACCGATATGGTACGCATGTTGCTCAGCAGAGAGTTGCTGAAATGTCTGGGTGACAGAAGAATTGTACGGAGCGATCGTACCACCCGCTTCAGTGACCACATCGAGAGGGGCTCGTGCGCCAGGCCCCCGAGACAAAGACTGACAGTACAGATGGCACCAGCGATAAGAGCATCCGTTCACATTCTTCCGTGCCCATGAGTACTCAGTAGTCAGCAATCATGACAACAACACGAAGGAAGACGGGACTTCTCTGGGTGCTCCCGATGCTCCTGATGCACGTGACTGATGGTCCGCGTGTGGCGCGGGAAGTGGCGCTGGGCACGTGTTTGCGACGAGGCACTGGTCATTTGGCCAGCTTGAAACAGCGGGTCGTGTTTCGCCATAGTCCGAGTTCGTAAGTAAGCCGAGTAGTCGGGAAGCACAGCGGTACGGTAATGAGGCAGTCAGGCGATCAGGACGCATGGGCGGAGCGGGCGCGCGCGGATGCCGGTCATGGCGTGGTTCAGATTCATCAATTGGCTGCGGTCTGTCTGAGCGGTGCGGAGCTGGCGCAACGCGCGATGGATGTGGCGATGAACGTTTGTCGGTCGGTGGAGACTGGGGTGTCGGATATTGTGCTGGCCCGCTGTTTTGTGACGGGTCAGGCTGAGGCCATGGGTGCGTCGGGAGAACGGGCTGCACCATATCTGGTGCTCGTGGCCTCGGCTGGTGAGGCGGCACAGTGTGCGGATGCGGCGTGCTCTGGTTGGTCCGAGGGAGTCCCTATAATGAGGCCTCAGTTCGTCACGCAATTCCCGATGCTGGCGGACTTCTTGGACCAGGTCAGTCTGCCCGCGAAGACCGGAGAGGGAGCGTCCATTCGCGACAGACAAGCGGTGAGTAGCCGATGCACGGTGATGGCGATTCCGATGGCAAAGGGGCATCCGCGTCTCCCGGAGTACCAGGACTTTGTCGATCGCTATGCGATTCGATCGGTTGTGGGGTGTAGTGGCGTATGCCCTGATGGCCAGGGTTGTGTCACCGTGTTTTGGCTCCGTGCGTCGGCGTCCGAAGACATGGTGGAGTGCTTGCGCCTGTTGATGGAGGCACTGCATCTAGCATGGGGAACCATGACCGATCGCCTCGCGCGTCCTGCCCGGCATGTGGACACGGCGATGCTGGAGGAGTGGGTCGAGGTATATGGGAAAACGATTGACGCGCAGGGGCGCAGTCTCCGGAAGACCGAGGAACGGATGCACCAACTGGCGAAGCAGATTGTGACGGTGCAAGAGGGAGAACGAGCGCGGATTGCGCGGGAACTTCATGATCATGTGGTCAGCCGGCTGGCTGGCATTGGGTTCACGTTACACGCCGTGGTCCAGGTGCCGCCACAGACGAACGAGGAGCTGCTGGGGGCTCTGCGGGAGATTTTGGTGGAGATCGATGGCTTGGGGGCCTCGGCGCGCTCGCTGGCGTTTCGTCTTCATCCGGTGGTCTTGGACCGTCTGGGGCTCTCGTTGACGTTGCATCGGTTGATCGACGAGTGCGAACGGCAGAAGGGGTTACGCATCACTCGGTCTGTCTGTGAGCTGCGGCAGCCATTGGCGTCGCTGGTGGCCGCGGTGCTGTATCGCGTGGCGGAGGAAGCGTTGCAGAATATCGTGAAGCATGCGGGGGTGCAGGATTGTGTCGTCACCCTGGGTGTGCAGGAGGGCGAGCTGGAGTTGTGTGTGGCGGATCGGGGGCGTGGATTTGCCATGAGCCAGAGCAATGTGGGGAGTGCCGGGTTGGGGTTGCTCAGTATGGCGGAACGCGTGCGGCAGATTCATGGCCGTTTGGTGATTCAGAGTGCTCCGGGTGAAGGAACGATGGTGATCGTTCGGGTGGCCTTGCCGGATGGTGATGGTATTGGGAGGGGATGATGCGGGTCGCATTGTGCGATGACCATCAGATGATGATCGAAGGACAACGCCATGTGTTGGAGGCGATGGGGCATGACGTGGTGGTGACGGCGGGCAATGGACGCGACTTGCTCCGGCAGGTGCAGAACGGAGCGGTGGTAGATCTGGCGATTGTGGATATCAGCATGCCGGTCTTAAATGGGATGGATACCGTTTCGCAACTCGTGGCGCTGTCGCCGAAGACCAAGTGCATTGTGATGTCGATGTACGAGGATCCTGCACGGATTACCGAAGCGCTGCTGTCAGGAGCCAAAGGCTATCTGAGTAAAGCGACCGATCCGCAGGGTTTTAGCGAGGCAGTCCGGATGGTGACGGCTGGACAGTCGTATATCAGCCCTGGCTTGGGTTATGAAGTAGTCTTGCATGGTGGCAAGCACGTCGTTGGAGAACGGGTTATGTCGGCGCGTGAGCGGGAAGTGCTCCAGTTGATTGCTGAAGGATGTGGCGATAAGGAGGTTGCCCAAGAGCTCGGAATAACACCACGGACGGTACGATTCCATCGGGATGTCTTACGACGGGACTTTGGCTGTCCGACGACGGCTGACCTTGTGAAGTTGGCTATCCGCCATGGTTTGACAGAGTGTTGATAGAGGAAGCGGGGCGAGGTGGCTGGCAGTCAGCCGTTTGGCTGTGACATGCCGGAGCGCGCCGCGACCGTTGCGTTGTTGGATCAGAATCGCCACCCGCTTGGGCGTCATATTCACGATGTAACCAGGGATGCGATACCGGGCCTCCCCGGTTTTGGTCACGCGCGCAATCCAGAAAATCGCTTGCCCGATGGTAAATGGGTTGGAGCTCATTGTTTGATGCGCGGCGTATTGTAGTGTCCGCCCTCGATACATATTACGAATTGAGCTCCGTGGCAACCGGGACAATGGCCTTAAGGGAGACTGTTCAGATGGGCCATCATGTAGTGGGACTGCCGGTTACGCCGCGGCTTATGAGGTGAGGGTGAGTGGCATGATGATGTGTTTGAATTGGGTTGTGCGATCAGGGGTTGTCAGGACGCATGGTGTCTGAGGCGATTCCATGTATAGCTGACAGTGCTCTCCCGGCATGGTTTCTAGGGCATCGAGGAGATACTGCGCGTTGAATCCTGCCTTGAATGGCTGTGTCGAAGTTGGAGTTTCGAGAGTTTCGGTGGCTTCTCCTACATCGACGTTGTGTGCATGCAGAGTCAGATGATTGTCTGCAATGGACAGTTCCATCGGTTTGGTGTCTTTCCCTCCAATCACTGAGACTCGTCGAATCGAATCTTCCAAGACGGTTTTCGAAACAGTCAGTCGCGCCGTGGTCAGCGTGGGGATGATCCTGTCATAGGCCGGGTAACTGCCGTCGAGCAGCCGGCTTGTCAGGAGATAGTCGCCGATCTGAAAGCCTGCGAGGGATTGGTTGGCTCCGATGGCAATGAGGGGTGGTTCTTTATCCGGGATAAGTGTTTGCAGAACCTTCCCGGCTTTTTTCGGGATGAGGAGGTGCCGGGTGTCATGGTGGCGTGTGAGCCAGGTGCCAGTGTTTTGTTGTGTGATGACAAGGCGATGACCGTCTGTACCGACGATTTGGAGCGTTGGGGAGGGAGCGTTGGAAATGGTCAGCTTGATGGCGTTCAAGATGTAGCGGCCGTCCGCCTCGCCGACGGCTGGGAGAGTTTCCGTGAGTAGCTGTGACAAGTCCTTGGCGGGGAGGCTGAAGATGAAGGGATCAGGGAGCGGGGGGAGCGCTGGGTAGTCTTCAGCCTTCATGCCGTTGAATTTGGCCTTGGCTTTTCCAGAGGTGATGGTGATGTGGTGGTCGTCATCGATGGACCAGCGGATGGTGTCGGACGTGAGTTCTTTGATGAACTCATAGATTGGGGCGTCAGGAATGAGGAAGGCGCGTTCTTCCATGAGGGGAATGGGAAGGGTGCGTTGGAGACCGAGTTCGAGATCGGTCGCAGCGAGCCGAACCCCGGTGTGGCTTGTGGTGACGTGGATCATGGTAAGTGGCGCAGAGGCGTTTTTGCGGTCAAGAATGCTGTGCATGAGTTTGAGGGTCTGAAGCAGGGTGGTGCGTGGGAATTCAATGATCATGATGCTCCTTGTGTCAGTACGCTATTGGGATGGTGGTGGTTAACACTCAATAACAACGAAACGACCGTAGTTGGGGCCTGGAGTTAAATCGAAGGCTCGGATTTCAGGGACATACTGTTCGATGGTGCGGTGGTGTGTACGTTCTTCTGGTCCGTCTTTGGTCTGGACCAGATCGATGATCGGAGGGAGTTCTTTGGTGATTTTCCTCGCCCGTCCTTTGATGATCCATCGGAGGTTGTTGTGTTCGATGACGGTGTTGTTGTAGAGGCCGGCCGAGATGAGGCGAGTTAAGTGTCCCTTGCGAAGCGGCAGGAGGGGATTGATCACTTTATGTTGATCGAAGGTGAGCAGTTCTGTGATATGGCGATCTTGCCAGAGTCCATGGTCATGGGCTTCGGCATAGATGTCAGCCGGATCGATCCAGTCACTGGAAAAGGTGATTTCGCCTCGAATGAGTAGTGAAGGAATGGTGTAGCGAGGCGCAGTGTCGACCGGGAGAATGGGGAGGTTGTTCGTGCGCAAGAGGCGCCAGAGTTGACGTTTGACGGTTTCGGATGGGTTGGGGGTGCGAACCCGTTTCCCAATGAAGACGGTTTGGCGAAAAGCCTCATATTCTTCCGGTGGGAAGCGAAAGAGGCTGACTTCGCGGTAGTAAGTGCTGAGATAGTAGAGGACTTTTTCGGTGTATTGATGCTCTTGAATAATGTAGATCAGGAGCCCCTCTGGTTGCAGAGTCGGGGTCCAGCGTTTCAGCCAGAGATATTCCGTACGTTCGCCTTGTCCAGCGAAGTCATAGGGGGGATTGAGGAAGAGGCAGGAGAAGCTGTCTCGCGAGACCTCGCAGAGATGGGCGTCCGAGTGCAGGATGGTGGCCGGTGCCGTACGGCATTGAGCGGCGCGTTGTCGGTCGAGTTCGATTCCATAAGGGCTCAGGTTCCATGCTTGAGCGAGGTAGTGAAGGGGAATGCCGTTGCCGGCGCAGGGGTCGAGGAGTCGTCCTAGATGATGCGCGGGGTTGGCGATGAGGGAGCTGACAGAGGAGAGGATACGAGGTGGAGTCGGATAGAATCCGGAAATGCTTCTGCCGGCGATGTGCATGAAGTGTCTGTCCGTTAAAGGTGAAAGAGATGGTGTGTCCGGGTTGATCCCGATAATCCGTTATGCCGCTACTTGAGGAGCGGCCTCTGTGGTGGTGCGTAGGTAGGCCTGTAGCCATTCAATGATGGCCTCGGTCTGGGGATGGAATTCCCACGCCATGCAGTTATAGGTGTGGAGCGGGCGGACCCATTGGTGTTGCTGTGCAGCGGTCCAGAGCGGAGTCGCCCAATCTTTGAGAATGGGGCAAGAGAGGACTCGATCAAGGATGGCCACGAAGTTGAGCGGTGGCGTCTCGGCTCTGTGGTGTCGCTGCAGAATGTACGCTTTCGTGTCATGTTGAATGCCGACGGAGGTGCCGAGTTGAGGGAGCCAGAGCGCTGCGACAGCGCCAGAGGGGAGTCGTTTGTGTACGAACGTAAAGACGGAGTCCGCTTGTTTGGGCCAGTGGATGTCTCCGAGTCCGGTGATCTTGACGGTGAGCCCGATACTCAGCGCAGCTCGGAGGGCTTTGATGGCGTCTGGTTGTCCGGCGATGGACAGCATGCAGACTTCGTGTGTGTTAGGGGTGACCGCATAGGATTCGACAATGGCGTCGTATCCTTCTGTGGAGATGCGAATGAGGTTATCAGTGGTCATCGTGTTAGGCCGCAAAGAGGTTGAGTTGGATGTTGGCGTCATGGTTCCGCTTGCTGGTTTTGGTCGTTGGCTGAATCAATAGTGGCAGCTCAGGCGGTGTATCCTGGTACGTCTGCGCACTGACAGGCTCTGGAATGTCCGGCGTGTCGCTGGCCTGATCTTGTTGATAGTGCGTTGCCAGCTGGGCAAACATGGTTTCCGCGCTGAGGACCGAGGCGTTGCGATCCAGGACTTGTTTGACGAGCTGGGTCATCAGGTCATCTGGTTGCTGATATTGGTTGAGTCCTTCCGCGGTGAGATCCCCTTCGGTTTTGAGGCCTTCGTTGATGCCTGCGGCGACGAGTGCCCAGGCATGTTCTTGCACACTGCCTTTGTAGAGAAAGTAGTGCACATAGACCGGGCGGGTTTGCTTGATGCGCCACGAACGACGTGAGGCTTGGCGCACGAGGTACGTGGAGTAGTCGACTTCGATCCAGGCGATGGTGGGGTAGTCGAGTAAATCTAAACCGGTCGATACCAATTTGGGGTTGCAGATGAGGGCGTCGAGGCCTTTCTTGGTGTGATCGGTAATCCATTTCATGCGTCGTTCTGGGGTGACGGCGGAGGTCAGGATCAAACTGCGAAGGCCGGCGGCCTCAAAGAGTCGTTGCAGGCGTGTTGTGATGTCTTTGGTTTGCGTGTGGGTGCAGTAGACGAGCACGCGTCGTCCTTGTGCACGCTCGCGGAGAATGAGATCGATGAGGGCCTGTTCCTTGGGAAGCACGACGTCTTCTGGAAGCGGGTCTAACGTAAAGACGGGAACGCCGTCGCGATTGGTGATGGTTTCGCCTTGGGTGGCGCGATCTGGGTAAGCCAATAATGCTTGGACGAGGCTGCTGAAGAGATGTCCATCCTTGTTGCGTCGGGCAATGGGAATGAATTGGCGAGCCGCATTTTTGAGCCGTTCGTAGTTGTCGTGTAGTTGTGAAGAGAACTGGCATTCTTGCACGTGTTCTGTGTAGGGCGGGAGTGCGATACCAAGATCTCGTAACTGAAAGAAGGCTGTGTTGGAGACCAGGTGGGGAATGATCTGCGGGGAGATGCCGGGGCGTTCGCGAACGGTGACATGGACGCGCCGTTTGGATTCTTTGCCGACGAGCAGCACCCGGTGGATGTCTTCTTCGGTCGTGCGGGTTTCCCATGTGCCGTACAAGTCCACCCACCGTGGTTCGTCGGTGTGTTTGAAGGCGGCTTTGAGTGCCGGATTCATGCGCCACAAGATGTGAAAGATCGAGGTGGACTTTCCGGACGTCAGGGTGCCGGTGAGCGCGAGGGCGCGTCGACATTTTTGGACCAACAGGCCGAAGGCGAGCCCCTGGGCACTCCCAATCGATTTTTCTTCCTGCACTTCATCGACCAGGATGAGATCAAACAGTCGGGGATGCTTTTTCCCAAGGTAGTCGGCCAGGGCGACGCGCCGTGGGCCGTTGGGATCGTAGGTCCAGAGCGGGCTCTGACATGCGGTGCAGTGTGTTCCTGGCTTGAGGCTCCTGGGGGTTTGTGGGATGCCGTCCTTATCGTCGATGCGGATGCCGCACTGGGGGCAATGGAAATGATGAAAGGTACGTGTATCAATCCGGGTGACCTTGGGGTTGATGGCGCAACGCTTGGCGTAGCTGAGTTTTGCTCGCTCGCGACTGAGAATGCCGAAGAGCGGCCAGCGTCCGTCTGTCGGGAGGGTGGCGAACTGGAGCACATCGGTGATGCTCCGCAGAATGGCTGCATGGGCGCCCGGAAGGAGCGTCTGGATTTCGTCTTTCCATTTCCCGACCAAGTGGGGTGGGGCAAAGATCAGGGTCCGATGAGAGCGGAGCAGGGCGGCGACGGCGGTGCCAATGCGGGTCTTCCCGGTGCTCATTTCCGCTGAGCAAATGGCGCTGTTGTGGGTGTGGAACGCATGAGCCAGCGCGGTGGCCACGTTGGCTTGGGCCGGATAGAGGGGTTCGCCAAATTGCCGCAAGGTCGGACGCGCGGCCTCAAGGACTTCAGGGGTAAATTGCGGGGTGAGCTGATTGGCGGTGGTCGTGCAGAGTGCATCGGAGAAGGTTTCAAGAAAGTGCGCGAGCGGGACGGTGATCGGCGTGGCGTGTGACACACAGCCTCCTCATGGTCTGTACAAAGGGAATGTGGGACGGGTCAGTGCGTTACGGGCGATGGGTTGTCGGCGTATGGACTGTGCCCTGTCGTTCGAGTGCTTGGAGCGTGATGGGCATCGGATCGTGCAGGAGGAGCTTGTGGAGATCCTTGACCTTTGCGTGAGTATGGTGACGGACTTCGACGACGCGATGGCCAGCGTCTACTAACATCGTGCAGGCTTTGTGCTGCGCGGTTTGTCCAGGAGTCTGTCCGCGCTGTGGTTTCCGTTGGTCATTATCCAGAGCGAGGTAGACGGTCTTGGGCTGGAGTTGGCGGACGCATGGGAGTAGCTGGTCAATCAGGTTGATGGAATTCAGCGCGCAGAGAGAGAGCTGATGCTGGAGTAACTGGTTGCCGGCGAGGCAATCGAGCACGCTTTCGGTCACGAGTAATCCTGGCGAGGGACGTCGAATGACCCAGAGGGTTTTGGGCCCGAACGTCCGTCGTCGGTAGAGCTTGGGTTTGGTTGTTTCGTCGAGGGCCCGACATTCGAGGGCGGTCATCGTACGCGGATTGGCTGACGGTGTTGGGATGCCAAGAAATGGCAGTGTCAGGCCGTCCGCATCGACGGTGATGTCGAGATACACGATGCCGAGTTCTTGTGGGAATGCCAGGTGACGGTGAAGGAAGTATTGATGGATCAGAAACGTGCGTTCGGGAGTCATATCCTCGCGCCATCTGCAATACAGGCGCCTGATGTCGTGTGGTGTCAGGACCGGCGGCGCAAGGTCTTTGCGTACTGGCTGCGTGGATGCTGCCGCGCCGAGCAGGTCTTTGACGGCGGTTTGAAAATCGACTCGTTTTAAGCCCATCACAAGGTCAATGCCATCGCCATGGGTATCGCGAGCCCAGTCGATCCATTTCCAGGCGCCATCGACGTAGGACACGGTAAACGAGGGGTTACGGTCTTCCCGAAGCGGAGAATGAAACAGCGCTTTGTGGGGTTTGGCGTAGACCGGTTGGTGGCCAATGGCGCACAGGTAGCGGATGAGGTCGATTTGTCGAGCCTGCGTGACGAGCGTCTCATCTAATTTGGGCATAGGTTTATCAATAAGGGATTGGCCTGTTGCTGCGAATAGCGCAAGGCATAGCGGGAGAGCTTGTCGTGGAAATTGAGGAGCAAGGACTCCAGTTCGGTTTCGTTGAGCATCAGATGATCGACCAGCGGCAGATTCAACAGTTGCCCGGCCAGTGAACATTGGGCGGCATAATTCAGTTGATCGTCAGTCGGGGTAAAGGCGCCTCGTCGAATCCGCGGGTGTGACGAGACGAGAATCAGTCGGTTCGCGCGTTGCGTGAAGGCGATCTTGAACACGTCCTGGGGTGTCGGTCCCAGGGGATGGAGTGGGGTATAGGGAAAGGAGTGCCGACCGACCGGGCTATGGTGTTGGTCGAGCGCAAGTAGGATCGTGTCGCCGGGCGGAATGTTGAGGCGAAGAGTCCTGAGATAGAGCAGGACGTCCTGGGGTCTTCTGATACGCGATTGGTGCGGCGACGATGTCAGGGCGACTGGGTGCATCATGGTCGGGGATCGTGGGGTTGTTGTCACGATCCCCTCTTCTTGTTTATTACGCTCCTCGGGTTAGAGATCGTCTTGGCTGGTGAGAATGCGCCTGGTGGCTTGTGGCACAACCAGGCTGGTGAGTTGAGCGCGAACGGACTGGAGGCTGGTTCGAATGATCTCTTGGTATTGAAGATCTTTTTTCAACCCTTTCGGGGTAATCCCGGCCAGGGTGTTCCTGAGTTGTGTGACGACCTTATCGAGTTCGCTGTCGTCGGTGACGTTCCGGCGGTCGAATGTCGTCAGGAACTCGGTCAGGTTGGTGAGGGCGGCGGCGCGCAGGGTCTTGGGGCGGCCATCGCTCTCGGAGGAGAGTGCGCCAAGAAGATGATCGACCAGCCCTTGCAGCATGTCGCGTAATCCTCCTCGGATTTCTTCGCCGTATCCTTTGAAGAGTTCGGCCATCTTTTCTCGTTCCCGCTGGGCGAGGGTGCGATCAACATTCTGCAGGAATCCGGGTAGATCGAACGTTAGAAATTGGATATCGACGCGGAATTTGTCGCGGACTTCAGCCAATGTGGGATATTCCGTTTCGACGTACAAATCTTTCAGCCTGTCTTTGGCTTCCAGCTTGCGTTCCAGGTAGACGCTGCAGAACGTGTCGATGAGCGTATGACGCTGCATTTGGTACTCGTCCAGGATGCGGTAGACCTCCATGAGATCCTTCGCGGCGATCAGCATCATGCCACGGCCGATCGTGGCTGGGAGCTTGAATTTTTCACAGTCACGCTTGACCCTGTCATCCAGGCGCGTGATGGCGCGATATTCTGGACAATCGATGATCCATTTGGTGCGTTTGACGAGGGTCTGGTCGGCTTTGGATTTGATGGCGACTTTGGTTTTGCGAGAGAAGCCGACTTTATGGATGGAGAGGGTCATGCACGCGGCTTTGGAGAACAATTGTTCACGCGTGAGGTCTTGAGTGGGGGGCATGGCCGTCGTGGTGGTCATAAAAATCTCCTCTCTGGGTATTACGAATTGTCGAGTGGGGGGGTTACGCTTGGCCTTCTTTGGCGGGTGCGATCGTCCGCATCCGTCGGCCAGTGGGGACGGGTTTGGGATCAATGGTGCGATCTTTGTTGAAGGGACCTGGATAGCTGGCACAGAGAAAGGCGTGGTGAGCCTGGTCGTAAAGGGACGCAATGCCCTCTTTGGCGCTGATCGCCACGGGAACAATGTAGTGTGCAGCCTCGGCGAGCGAGATATTCAGTCGCCAGGCGATATCGGCGCATTGGCGTATTTCGGCGCCGGTCCATTGCTCGTCGAGAAGCTTGCCCGGGTCTTCGGTGAGCTCGTACTTCCGTTGGTAGATCGACCAAATGGCCTCCCGTTCCTCGCGCGACGGCAAGGGGAAGAGAAACGTGCCGAGGCGGAATCGGCGCCGGAGTTCCGGCGAAATCGCCTGCAGACTATTACAGGTGGCGAGAAATAAAGGGGCGTGGTTCGTGATCGTGCCGATGACTTTGAGTGCTTGACGCATATTGTGCTCGGAGGCCCCGACATTGGCGCTTTTGACGCCGCCCAGATCGAATTCGATCGTGGGGATGTCGGCTTCCTTGCCGGCGGCTTTGGACACCATGCTCTTACTGGTCCCCGGTAAGCCGACCATGATGATGCCAGTGGCATCTTCGTTCTGCATGAATTCCAAGAGCTGCTTGTGAATGTCTTGCGAGACGCCGGTGTTATCGCCGTGGGTGCTGTTTGCACCGGCGATCCCCTTTTCGAGCTCATCGAGGAACACGACGCCGCCGGGCTTAGCGCGGCCAGTGAGGATCTGCCGGAGAAATTGTTTGATGTGGGTCACCCCGCCAATATCGTCGAAGCGTTCGGCGCCTCGGTAGATTTTCAGCCCCGGCGTGTGTTCGATCGCTTGATACTTGTGCTCCCAGAGCTTGGGGAGGCAGATCCCTTTTGCCGTAAAAGACATGGCGATCGCTTGTTCGGCGGCGAAGGCGGACAGTCCATGGACCGCATCGACGGCGTGATCGAGTTGGTCGGGAGCGGGGTCGGGGATGGCGGCGTTGGTCTGTTTGGCGTTGTCGTACTGGAGCAAGATGATGTCGCGGAGCTGCTCGCGACCCGGCAGGGGATCGTCGAGAACGACGACGTCGTGCAGGAGTTCGACCGGGACTTTGAGATGAGGGGCGAGCAGGATTAGGGTGTTGCCGGTATTCTTGAAGTGGTCCCGGAGATGCCAGACGGCTTGCATGACAGCCGTGTCATGCAGAAAGCGATGGGCGTTATGGACGAAGAGCATGGTGTTCGAGGGCAGCTTTCTCGCGTGGGTCAGGGCGAAGGCGAGGTTTTTGATGCCTGCGGCGATCGATTGATCTTTGATCAAGGCGGTCTTCACTTGGTCGCTGACGAGGTGCGGTGGATGTGGAGAAAGTTGGTCTTCGGCGGCGGTTACGGTGAGGCCGTCGACGGTGTCCCACTGCAGCACGGCGTAGTCCTCATCGACCAGTTCGGCGGGGCGGACGGTGAGCAGACTCGCAATGGTCATTGCCGGATCGGGCGTAGTGATGGCGATCAGTGGCACGCTGGACTTGAGCGCTTTTCGGAAGCGATCGATGAGCGTGGAAGACATCAGAGGCTCCTTAGGTAAGAGTGGAATTATCAAGTACGAACGTTATGGGCGGTGCGGCGGCGTGGGAGGTGGACAGGCCCATAGGGGGATATGTCTTCAACAGGATGGTATTCCAATCAAACTTGGTTAAGAGGTTCGGTGTCGTGAGGCAGGTTTAGGCGGCCTCGGGTTGGACGCATTGATGAGATTGCGCAGCTGCTTTTTCAACCGAACGAATCCCACTTCGTCCTTCTTCTGATAAGCCATGTCGCAGCGATCGAGCATGGTGGCGATCATTTTGACGCGGGGCTCATGAGGGAGGATGTTCATTGTCATATCCGCAATATCTTTCCAGTGTTGATACCAGGGAGAACGGGGTGTCCGCGCCTGAGGTTGAGAAGGCGATGTGTCGTTGGTGGGTGGGTGGGGGGTCACCAGACTCTCTTCGTTGCGGGTATTGACATCCTCCCCGCCCTGAACGGCGGGGATTCCGTGCTGGGGAAAGATGGTGACCTCCTTATTTGATGTATTGAACCTTTCCCACCAAGCCGCTTACGCGGCTCTGGAGGGAGATTCCTGCTTCATCGAGCTGAGTTGCGTCTCGATCGTGTGATCGAGGCCAGCGCTCGGCTCTCCACAGCGGGCTCGTTCCGAACCCGGGGCATTGCCGATCAACGCCCAATGGACCAAGACACGCGCGGCGTTTTCGTCCCGTCCACATCTCACCCCACAGGGGCAGACGTGCTGTCGGTCCGACAGGGATTTCTTCTCCTGTCGGCCACACTGATGACACGTCTGTGTGGGTTTGAGAGTCCGAGGCGACAACGCGACATACCAGCTGCCAGCTTCTTCCGCTTTGCACGCCAGTATTCTGAGGAACCGACTCAACGCGACACTCAGCACTTCTCGATTGAGGCCTCGTTTCCGGCGGCCGCCGACCGCCGTGAGGTTCTTTATCGAGAGGTCTTCGGTCGCTAATAGTCCGTACTCTTGAACCAATCGATGACTGGTTTGGTGGAGAAATTCTCGTCGCTGATTGGCAATCCGACGATGGATACGGGCCACGCGGCGGACGGCTTTCTTGCGATTCTTTGAACCTTTTTGTTTCCGACTGACAGCCCGTTGGGCGTGTGTGAGCGCGGGGAGACTGGTTCGCAAGACACGCGGATTGTCAATCGTCCGAATGGTCCCATTCGATTCGGCGAGCGTCAGGAATGTCTCTGTTCCTAAGTCAAAGCCGGCGGCCTTGGTGCCACAGGATCGGCTGGGGGTGCACAGGATCGTCATCGAGGCGTACCAGCGTCCGGCTTTAGATAGGATCTCACACGTTTTCGGAATGCCCGGAGTGCGTGCCCCGCCGCGCAGTTTGATGACCCCGATCCCCGACAGTCGGAGTCGTCCGTGGGTCATCGTGTCGTTCGTTCGGATAGAGCCGATACTCGTTTTTCTCTTTATGCCATTCATGTTCATTGAGTTCTTGTCACGAAATATCGCCGGAACGTGTTCACAGATGAACGGTCATTCAGCATGATATCGAGCAACAGGCAGGAGCCTCATAACCCGACGCGCTTCACCTCCCGCTAAGCTCATGAGCTCTAGCGGGAGCACTGCGCGTCATTTGATGTAGTAGGCGATCGGGCGCCACTTCTGATCCGATTCACGGGTCATAATGACGGTCTCGTTCATTTCTCCCTTTAGAGCAAAGGTTGTCCGATAGACCTTGAGTTCATAGGTGCCGGTGGGAATCCCTGGAATCTGATATTGGAATTCCTTCTTCACGATCGTCCGGGACGTCGGCTTTCCGAGCGGCAGCCGCTGGTCGGTCAGCGTCTTGGCCCATTGGGCTTGGGTGATATGTTCCTTGAGAAAGGCGGAGGATTCGTTCCAGCTATGATCAAAGCGCTGCGTGTCGATGAGCGTGAGCCAGTCGACGGCGGAATCTCGTTCAGGTTGTGGAGCGGCAAAGACGGGGATGACGAGTGCAAGGATCACAAGTCCGATCAGCAGGATGCGAGACATGGTTAGATACATGGGGACCTCCTTTGACGCTCCGTCCTCTTGTACGGGCTAGGCGGAGCGCCATAGACTTTAGAACAGGCCTGCGATGGTTTGGGCCAGTTGCGCAGACAATTCTGCGATCGATTTATCCGTATCGAGCCACATCTGTTGCTGCAGGGCCGCAAAACGTGCACGATGAATTCGCTCATTTCCGCGATGGGTCTCTTGGATCGTTTCACTTGATTGCCCGGCATGTGCGGGGCTGAGGGATTGTCCACCACCAAAGAGACTAGCCAAGGGCTGACGATTCTCTGGGAGACCAGACGCTGGAGCAGCCTGTTTGGTGACGACCTGTTCAACCACTTCCTTCGTGCGTTCGATGATCTGAGCATCAGCGATGAGCCCAAATTGGGTATCTTCGGTGGCTTTATTGGCAAGAAAGCCGAGTCCTGCTCCGACCGCGGCGCCACCAGGAATAAAGCCGACTCCATGGCCGGACAGTGCTGTGGCGGCGCCGACGCTGCCACCGATCATGCCGCCGAATCCGCCGGCAACCAAGGCATCGAGTGTGGTGCCCGGTTTGGCCTTGATGGCCGAGACGGTGGTGACTTGCAGAATGAAATGCGCCTTCTCCGGATCTTGAGTGAGCGTGTACCCCCTGGCGGTAAGCAGCTGCGGGAGTGACGTGAGTGTGGCGTTTGGACGATCGGATGTGTTGCGGGTTTCCACATAGATGGTCTTGTCCATCGTCGGTCGGAGGAAAATGGGGTTGCTCACGGAGGTGGTTTGCTGTTTGGTGAGCGTCATATGGTTCGCACATGCAGCGCTCAAGAGCGTGAGCGCGAGTACGGGGATGAGTAGGACACGAGTCATAAGTTTCCTCCTTGTTGATGAATGCATGATGAACAAAGCTCTTGAATGGAGAGGCGAGTCATTCATGCGATCCCAGCTCCTAACTACAGCCTCCGCTATTGGCGCCGCAGGTGACGCAGGTTTTACAGGTGCCTCGTTGGACCAACGTGAACCGCAGACATTCCGGGCAGGGGTCGCCCGTATAGCCTTTGGCGCGGGCCTGCTCGGCGAGCTCCCGATCGAGCATCGATGAAGGCGCTGTCTCACGGAGAGGAGTCGTCTTGATATATGGTTTGACCGAGTCGCCGCGCATGTCTTCGCCGGTCATCTTGATGTTCGCAAGATCCTGCCGGTTCAGATAGTTGATGGCGAGATCACGCATGACGTAATCCATGATCGACGTCGCCATCTTAATTTGGTTGTGGCCAGAGACCGGGCCATTGGGTTCGAAGCGCATAATGGTGAAGGCTTCGACGAATTCTTCCAGCGGCACGCCGTACTGCAGTCCCATGGAAATGGCGATGGCAAAGCAGTTCATCAAGCTGCGGAACGCGGCGCCTTCCTTATGCATGTCGAGAAAGATCTCGCCGAGCGTCCCATCCGCATATTCGCCGGTGCGGATATAAAGTTTGTGTCCGCCAATGATCGCTTTTTGTGTGTAGCCCTGGCGTTTGTTCGGTAATGGGCGGTGCTTTCCCCGCTCGACGCTGAGTGAGGCCAGGTGCTGTGCGACTTTGGGAATATTGTGTTGTTCCACGGCTTGGGCGAGCTCGCCGGTGCCGATCGCATTCAGCGGTTGGCTGAGTTTCGAGCCGTCGCGGTACACCGCGATACATTTCACGCCGAGGTCATGAGCCAGCTGGTAGACATGGGCGACGTCTTCGACCTCGGCGCCGGCCGGCATGTTGATGGTTTTGCTCACGCCGCCGCTCAGGAACGCTTGGACGGCGCCGAGCATTTTGACGTGCCCTTCGGGTGCGATGGAGCGGGTCCCGAGCGCACCTCCGGGGACCGCACAGTCGAAGACGGCAAGGTGTTCGGCCTTGAGATGCGGGGCGCCTTCGATCGTCAAGGTTCCACAGGCATAGCGATTGGCGGTCGTGATGGCGTCGGGGCTAAACCCAAGCCGTTGGAGCAGACTGAAGTGTGGAGATTGCAACTCCTCAGAGGAGACCCCGACGTGTTGTTGACACCATTCGAGTCCGATGATCTCGGGCGTGATGGCCATGGTGACATCGAGAACGGATGGCAGCGCCGCTTCAATTCGGTCGAGTGCGGCGTCTGAGAGTCCGCACTGTCGCAGGCGGTTAACGGATATGGTGGGACAGTCCTGGAGTGTGCCTGTCCCGACGATATAGCGTGTCATGCTGTCTGCCGCTGCAGCGGGGTAGCCCAGGGTGCGTAGCGCAAGGGGGACCGACTCATTGATCAGCTTCATCGTGCCGCCGCCGGCCAAGGTTTTGTACTTCACCAGGGAGAAATCGGGTTCAACGCCCGTGGTATCGCAATCCATCACGAGCCCGATCGTTCCGGTCGGGGCGAGCACGGTCACTTGCGCGTTACGGAATCCAGAGACGGAGCCTTTTCTGATGGCGGTATCCCAGCTGTTACGGGCGGCTTCCGCGAGGGCGGCCGGGCAGAGGGCGGTATTGAGCGGACGGGGGAGGACCGAGAGTCCTTCGTAGCCATCACTCTGGCCATGGGCGGCGCGATGGTGGTTCCGGATGACCCGGAGCATCGCGTCCCGGTTCTCAGCATAATATTCGAAGGGGCCCAGCTCGAGAGCGAGATCGGCACTGGTCGCATAGGCTTCGCCGGTGAGGATGGCGGTGAGGCCTTGGGCAACCGCCCGGGCTTGGTCGGAATCATAGGGCAGCCCCATTCGCATGAGTACGGCGCCGAGATTGGCGTAGCCCAGTCCGAGTTGACGGAGTTTCGCGGTCCGTTCCGCGATCGCGCGGCTGGGATACGAGGCCATGAAGACTGTGATGTCTAACACGATGGTCCAGAGCCGAATGGCGTGTCGATAGGCTTCAAGATCGAAGGTGCCGTCGGGTTTCAAGAATTTGACGAGATTGAGCGACGCCAGGTTACATGAGGTATCGTCATTTGAAAGAAATTCTGAGCAGTTGTGCACGACGAAGCCATTCGCGACGAAGTGCTGCGTGGCGGGTTCCGTGAGGTCATAGACGATCGTTTGCGCCGCCCATTCCAAGCGCTCGAACTTCGTGGTCAGAGGGTCTTGGTAACACTCCACCTCCTCATTCAACTGGCGCAGCCTCGCGGCCTTCGGGCTGTCCGGGTGGAAGCCGATCTCTCGCTCAAACAGAAGGCGAGAGGAGCGTGAGATGCGCAAGGAGTACATCTCTTTGACGACATAAGGGCGGTACCAGCCCTTGCCGCTCGGCAATTCGGCGATGGTGTTGCCTCTACGTCGATCGCGGTACAGCTTGGATTTAATCCCAAAGGAGAGCAGCAGCACCTGCACTTGCTGCAAGAGCGTGAGCGAACAAGAATCGAGGGCGATGTACTGCGATTTGTCTCCATAGTTGGCCACCGTGCCGTCCGCGGTGTAGAGCCCTCTCAGCACCTGGGCAAGCGATGGCTTGTCTAATTGGAACGCCGCCGGCGTAAAACGTTTATTGCTCGATCCTTCGTCCAGAATGGCATATGTAGAAAAATCTTTAATTACGGACGGAGCGCCACATGTCACGCGTGACGTCGTTGGGACGTGGAACACTGAGGTGGGTCGAGGAACATAGCGGCCTTCACAACGAGCCAGGGCATAGTGCAAATCCTTCTGACGTTGGATGCCCGCGGCCGCCGTCGCGAGAACCGGTGCTTCGTCATGATGCATGGTCAAATTGATGCTCGAGCGGCGTCCATACTTGGTATCGAAATGCGATACACACCCATCCCCCACGGCGAGCCCGATGGCAAAGGCCAGGTTGGGTTCGACTGATCGTGCCCCGAATTGACCAGCGGAGAGGACGAGAATATCGCCATGCTCAAGCTCGCCCACGGGAACATCGCCACGATTCTTGGTCGTGACCAGGTGATTGATCGTGGCTTTGAGTTCATATCCGTCGGACGTGCAAACCCTCCACACGTGCTCGAAGCCGGTGATGAAGCTCCGATTGATGGGATGCAGGTGTCCATCGCTCCCAATGATCTCCGTGTCACTGGCGATGTCCTCGATTCGACGCCAGCCTTTGACGGTCGCGACAAGCGTATCGCCCGTGACACAGGGGTTACTGGCTGTGATTTTCCCTTGTGCCGGCGTCGTGTGCCATTCGTTGATGATGTCATCGTATTGAATGCCGGGGTCGGCGCACTGCCAGGCGGCCGCGCAGATTTGATCCCACAAGTCCCGCGCGCGCACGGTCTTGGCGATCCTGTCATCAGTTCGATGGGTGAGATTCCAGGTCGCATCGGTTTTGACGGCATCGAGAAAGGCCTTGGTCAGGCGGATACTGTTGTTGGCGTTCTGGCCCGTGACGGTCTGGTAGGCCTCTCCTTCCCATCTAAGGTCATAGACAGAGAAGGCAAAATTCCGCTGGCCTTTCTTGGCAAAGCTGAGGGCTCGTTGGATGTACGTTTCCGGGATCCGGGCAACTCGTGCAGCGCGGATGGCTTCATTGAGACCCGTGTTGAATTTCGGGTTGGGTTGGACGAACTCGCGGCCTTCTTCCGTGATCCAGGCCGCCTGCATGATTTTATTGAGATGCGTGGCACACAGATGGGACCCGACAACCAGGGCGGCGACCTTCTGCTCTTCTTGGACTTTGAGATTGATGAAGGCTTCGATGTCGGGATGATCGATGTTGAGGATGACCATCTTGGCCGCGCGGCGGGTGGTGCCCCCGGATTTGATCGCGCCGGCGGCGGTATCCCCAACTTTGAGCCAGGACATCAGGCCGGAGCTCTCGCCGCCCCCGGAGAGGCGTTCGCCTTTACCGCGGAGGGCCGAGAAATTGGTCCCGCTGCCCGATCCGAACTTGAACAGTCGCGCCTCGCGAGTCCAGAGGTTCATGATCCCGTTCTCATTGACGAGATTGTCTGCAATGGACTGGATGTAACAGGCACTGGCCTGCGGACATTCGTAGGAATCGCGGACTTCCACGGTGTCCTGTTGCTGTGGATCCCAGCGCCATAACCCCTGCGCTGGGCCTTTGATGCTGTAGGCGAGTGAGAGCCCGGTGTTGAACCATTGAGGCGAATTGGGCGCCCCAATCTGATGGGCCAGCATGTACTGCATTTCATCGTTGAAGGCTTGCGCATCCTCCTCTGTCAGGAAGTAGTTCCCCGCTCGGCGTCCCCACATCGTCCAACAGTCGGCCAACCTCCGGAAGACTTGCCGGGCATCGGTCTCTCGGCCTACCCGGTCAGAGCCGGGTTGAGGGACGCCGGTTTTGCGCATGTACTTTTGCACCAGAATATCGACGGCCGTTTGAGACCAGCTGCGCGGGGCCAGCACACTGATTGGGGTGGTTTTGCCGGGAGGTTGTGAGGTCCGTTCGACGTACGTTTGGTCGGCGTAGGGATCCGATTGACGTTTGGTATAGAAGCGGGCGATTTCCATCACAATCTCCTTATAGGGGTATTACGACTGGGCAGATATTTGGCGTCTGTGTTTGTGGAGCGGCTGGGGTCTTCGGCAGACCCGTAATAGATGGGTACAACTCGTCGATGGGAGTACCTGATGTTTCCATTTATGTCGTTGACTGGGGGCGGTGAAGCTGGGGCGCCACGGCCGCCGCATCCGGCGTTGGATCGGTTGCAAGCCATCAATCGAGCCGGTCGCCTGGCTCCCTTGTGGCCGGAGCGGACCGTGTTCGGCCGTGGGGCGATTTTGGGGGTGGAGCCGATAGAAGAGGGCTTGATCTGGATGCCGGACGAGGATCGACGGGGTCACGTGGGGTGCTTTGGCACCACGCAGAGCGGAAAGAGCCGTCTGATCGAAGCGGTGATGGAACAGGATATTCGTAAGGGCTATTCGACGGTCGTGTTTGATCCAAAGGGGGATCAGCGGCTGTTCTCGAAGTTCGTGCAAGTCGCGGCCGAGTCGGGTCGGTTGGACGAAGTGATGTTGCTCACGCCGATTTTTCCGGATTGTTCGATCTATCTTGATCCGCTGTCGACGTATTACATGGAAGAAGAGTTGGTCAATCACATCTACAGCATTCTGCCGGGCAAGGATGAACGGGGGACGGAATTCTTCACGGGGACGGCGGAGTCGGTCTCGCATGCCATCATTAGCGGATTGATCAAATTGGGTCGGGCGAAGGGCGAGCAAGTGCCCTTGACGTTCGATGACATCAAGAAGCGCATCGGCCATGAAGATCTGCGGCGGTTGCGGGAAAGTTTGTCGATGCTGCCGGGGACCGAGGATTTGTGTCATACGATCGACAGCATCACGCAGTCGGAGGCGCTCAAAGATTTTTACGTGAAGATTTCGGCGTCGTTGCGTGATGCGATGATTAAGCTGACCATGGGCAACACGGGACGGATCATTGGCAAAGCGCGCACGAATCCCTTCATTGACCGGTTGGAGGAGGGGCGGCCGGTGTTGCTGTTCTGTACCTTGGGGAGTTTGTTGACGGCTCGGGTGTCGTACCTGGTGGCGAAGGTGTTTGTCTCGATGATCCAGTCGTTGACCGGACGGATATTCGCGCGCGGGTCCCGGCTGGAGATCCCGCTGTGTCTCCATCTCGATGAGGGGCATAACGTGCTGTATCCGGGGATTCATGAGCTGTTCAATAAGGCGGGCGGTGCGCGGATCTGGGTGCATCTGTACACGCAATCGAAGGCTCAGCCGGAGAAAGAGGCGGGGGTCTTGTCGGCCACGTCGATTATTGACAGTGTCAACACCTGGCTCTATTTCCGGGTGAATCATCCGGGGACGGCGGAACACATCATGGAGACGAGTCCATTGGTCGACCGACAGGAAGCAGTCATCGGCTTGGGCTCTGGCGTGACCATGCGCGGGGTGAAGATGCGTCAGGTGCAGCAAGACAAAGTCATTCATCTGCCCGATCGTTGGTTTTATTTCCGCAGCCGCTCGATGCGGGCCAAAGGGCACACGCTGGATGTTTATCCGCCCTATGTGCAGGTGCAGTTTCCGCATATCACGAATGACGGGCAGCCGCCGGAGTCGCCCCCGTCAACCCTACCCAACTCGACTCTTTCTGATGGAGCTCCCGTAGGCGCGTAACCGACGCCCGGGTCAACATTCCAACAAACACCCGCCCATCGTAGACCAGCAATCGCGGCGAGGCGGTCAGGAGCATTTGGTCGAACGCCTGTTGGATGGGTGTGGACGGATCGACGATGATGTCGTCGGTCAGCGGCCGGATCAGGTCTCTGATCGGCGACTTGCCTCCGTCTTGCCAATCAGGATGTTTGCGGAGGTCCTCATGGTGGATGAGGCCCAGCACGGTCTCGAAATCGCGCACGGGGAAGTGGTGATAGCCGTAGCGGAGAAAGAGGTCTTTCACCTCCCCGACCGTATGGTTCGCTCCAAGGCTGATGATGCGATCGTGTGGAATCATGACGTCGCGGACCTGGCCTTTGAGGAGGTGGCTGTATTCAACGGTATGATGGGTGCCGTCTGAGACCATCCGGAGGATGATGCCGCCGACCATAAGCCAGAAGGTGCTCCAGCCCAGGAAGAGGCCACCAATGCCGACCAGAATCATCGTGATGGCGATTTGTTTTCCGAGTCGGGAGGCCCGTTCTGTTGCTTGGGAAAAGGAGCCGTATGCGTTCCAGAACCACGCTCGGAGCACGCGCCCTCCATCCATCGGGAATGCCGGCAGGAGGTTATAGCCAGCCAGGATGAAGTTGAACTTCATCAGGTAGTGGGCGATGGGAAAATCCGACCAGGGCCAGAGGAGCACGCCGATGAAGGCGGAGCAGAGAGGCCCGGCGATGGCCACTTTGGCTTCAAGCGTAGGGGTGGAAATTTCACGGGGAAGCAAGGTCCAGCCGCCCACGATGTGAAGCATGATGTCATGGATTTGGACCTTGTGGGCAGTAGCAACACCGGCATGGGCACATTCGTGGAGTAAGACGGAGAGAAAGAGGAGTCCGGTGGTCATAAACCCTGAGAGCCAATAAATCGTGCGAGGGTAGTCGGGCCAAATGTTGGGGTAGTACCCGGTGGCGAGGCTCCAGGTGAGCACACTGACGGCAATCAGCCATGACCAGTGAATGATGACGTTGTATCCCAAGAACGGAAAGCGTAAGCGATTCATCGTGATGGTCTCCTGCCAGTGTAAGGTGTGCACTGTGCCGTGTGTGCCATAGATGGGTATTACGTGTGGGAATGGGACCCTTTCAGTTGGCTGAGTTCACTTTCGATTTCGCGGAGTTCTCTCAAGAGCATCTTTCGACGATCTTCAAGAAATCCGACCCGTGGTTGTGGTGATTCTGTGAGGGGACGGGATGGGATCGCGGTCCAGTCGGATACGGCTGTGTTGAAGTCCCATCGCTGATGCCCGAGTTGATTCACCGATAGGGTCCCGCTGAGAAACTTCCGGATTCGCTCTGCGGCCGTGGTGTCATGGCCTTCCCCGATCAGCACCAAACAGCCGTGCGGGACGACTAGGAACCACGAGATCAGATCGAGGCGTTTCCGTTTGCGGGTGATGGCGCCTCGGCGTGTTTCGATAATGTCCATGGGAGAGGCACGGAAGTGGCCGAAGACGCGGGTGTGGGTTGCGCTTAAGGGTTCCTGTTGGAGGGGAAACAATTGGTGTTCGATACGATTGAGCGTGGCATTCCATTGGAGGCGTGCCACGTAGGGTAAGGCGTCTGGCATGGTGCTGGTGGCATCGAAGGCGAATTGAAAGGGTGGGGGTGTGGACATGGCGTCCCTCATTTGACATCCTCCCCGGCCTGAAAGCCGAGGATTCCTGCTCAGACGGGTGATCTGTCAGGGTGGTTCGCACTTCGACGCCGGGTGCCTCGTCGCGCGAGGCGACGAGGGCTTCTCCCAGCTCCATGCGCAGCTGCGGCCTGCCCGGCCGCCACAAGGTTCTTCGCCGCATTGAGATCCCGGTCATGAGCTGTCCCACAGGTGGGACAGGTCCAGGCCCGGACCGCCAAGGGTAATGTATCCAGCACATGCCGGCACGCCGAGCAGGTCTTGCTTGAGGGAAAGAAGCGATCGATTGTGACGACCGTTTTCCCGTAGCGGGCCGCCTTGTCTTCGAGCAATCGGATGGCGGAGCCGATCGCGGCATCACTCAACACGCGGGCGATGGCGTGGTTTTGGACCATCCCCCTGAGATTGAGGTCTTCGACGTAGAGCGTATCGAAGCGTTTGACGAGCAGGGTCGTCAGTTTCTGGAGCGTATCCTGTCTGGCGTTCCGAATCCGCTCATGGGCCACCGCCAGCCGGTGGCGTGCACGGGCTCGTCGTCGGCTACCCTTCTGGGCGCGACTGAGCCGTTGCTGGAGAACCCGGAGCGTGCGCTGTTGTCGTTCGGCATGGCGTGGGTTGTCAATCGTTTCCCCAGTGCTGAGTGTGGCCAAGTGCGTGAC